>JBJTWP010000237.1:0-3996 GCA_046081805.1 Cyanobacteriota bacterium | reverse complement strand
GGGGGAAGGTGCCCCGGATGGCGGCGTTGGTGACGCAGAACATCGCCTTCTGGAAGCTCTGGCAGATCTTCACGCGCACGTCCCCTTCGCCTCGGTTGCGCTCCCGATACCACTGGTGCAGGGCCTCCGGCAGGTGACGGTACATGTCCTGCATCAGCAGGCTCGGGGGGATGCCGGCCCCCATGGTGGGCAGCGGATCGGCATAGAGGGCGCCGTAGGTGAACGAGGCCTGATCCGGGGAGATCTGCTGCACCTGGGCGTTGAAGCTCACCGTGCCCAGAAACGGCATGCCCCGCAGAAACACCGCCTCCACGTAGGGCACCGCCACATCCACCAGGAAGGTGAGCTGGGCCTGCGGCGGCAGCACCCACAGCCGCTCACCGTGGATCTCCACGGCGTAGGTGATCGGGTTGGCGGCGGCGGCCACCAGCCCCGCCTTGATGAACTCCACAATCGCCTCGATGCTGCGCACCGTGCCGTTGCGCTCGGCCCGGGCCAGATCCAGGAACAGATCGCTCATCACCCGCCAGAACTGCCCCAGGGCGTGGGTGGTGGCGGCCGAGCGGATCAGCTCCACCAGGAAGCCTGGAAACAGGGGATGAAGCAGGGCCAGCAGCGGATCGCGGCGCCGTTTGCGGTTGATGATCGTGCGGCAGTTCGCCAGGAAGGCGTCGCTGTCGAGGTAGGCATCCAGCCCGCCGGTGCCATGCCAGAACATCGCCTTCTGGCAGTACTCGGCATATTCGAAGTTGATCCGGTCGTGGTAGAGGTGTCGCCAGATCTTGGCGGGGTTCAGGTCGCCATCCAGGAAGCGGAACACCGGGAAGGGATTGAGGAACTGGTGTTCGGCCTGAAAGATCAGGTTGATGCTGTAGGCATCGAGCACCTCGCCGTAGCTCTCCAGCACCCCCACCACCTCCAGCCGGTGATCGGCCGTGTCGGCCAGCAGGGTTTCCCCGGCCAGCAGGCGCCGCTGCAGTTCGGTCGTATCGGCCGTGGGGTTGGCGACGGTGCGCTGCAGCAGGGGGGGATGGGCCATCAGAGCGCCCCCCCGCCGGGTGCCGTGGCGATCAGGCTGGGCAGCAGGGCCATGCCGCGGGTAGCGACCTCGCTGATGCGACCCAGGCCCGCTGGCCACAGGCCGATCAGCACCACCGCCCCGGCCAGAGCGATGCAGGGCAGCTGGTCAGGGATGCGCACCATCGGCAGACGGATGTCGAGCACGCCGCTATCGGGATCCGCCGCGGTGATCGCCAGACGGCCGAAAAAGGCCCGGTTCACCAGCAGCAGGAAATACACGGCCGTCAGGCCCGATCCCACCATCGACAGCAGGGTGGCCAGGGGGAAGGTGGTGAGGCTGCCGCGAAACACCAGAAACTCCGAGATGAAGCCCGCCATGCCAGGCAGGCCAGCGCTGGCCATCACCCCCACGATCATCAGGGAACCGGTGAGCGGCAAGCCCCGTTCCGGGTTGAGCAGGCCGCGCAACACCTCCAGATCCCGGGTGCCAGTGGCCCGGTACACAGCTCCCACCAGCAGGAACAGCAGGGCCGAAATCAGGCCATGGCTCACCATCTGGAACACGGCCCCCAGCAGGCTCAGCGGCGTTGCGGCCGCAGCCGCCAGCAGCACGTAGCCCATGTGGCCCACGGAGCTGTAGGCCACCATCCGCTTCATGTCGCGCTGGGCGATGGCGGCGAGGGATCCATAGAGCACCGACACTGCGGCCCAGATCGCCAGCCCCGGCGCCAGCTCGGCCCAGGCCTCGGGGAACAGGCCCAGGCCGAAGCGCAGCAGCCCGTAGGTGCCCAGCTTGAGCAGCACCCCGGCCAGCAGCACGGACACCGGCGTGGAGGCCTCGGTGTGGGCATCGGGCAGCCAGGTGTGGAAGGGAAACAGGGGGATCTTGATGCCGAAGCCCACCAGCAGGGCACCCAGCAGCAGCACCTGGCTGCCCATCGAGAGCTGGCCGGCGGCGATCGGGGTGAGGCTGAAGTCGGCGCTGCCGGTGGTAAAGGCCAGCCCGAGGAAGGCCCCCAGGATCAGCACCGCTGAGACGGCCGTGAAGATCAGGAATTTGGTGGCGGCATAGGCTCGGTTGGCGCCACCCCATACGGCGATCAGCAGCCAGAGCGGGATCAGCTCCAGCTCATAGAAGAGGAAGAACAGCAGCAGGTTGTCGGCCAGAAACGCGCCGTTCACCGCGCCGCTGATCACCAGCAGCAGGCCGAAATAGAGCCGGGGCCGGGCCTGCACATCGCGGCTGGCGATCGCGGCCACCAGGCACAGGGCCGCATTCACCAGCACCAGCGGCAGCGACAGGCCATCGATCGCCAGGCGGTATTCGAGGCCCAGGCTGCCCAGCCAGGCGAGGCCCTCCTGGAGCTGCATGCCGGCTAGCGAGGGATCGAAGGCCAGCAGCACCCGCAGGCTGGCCAGCAGTTGCACCACCAGCAGGGCGATGGCGGCCCTGCGGATCCGGACGGCATCGGCATTGCCGGGCCAGAGGCCGACGGCCAAGGCCCCCAGCAGGGGCACCAGCAGCAGCAGGCTCAACATCAGCCGAACCACCACTGCATGGCACTGAACAGCACCACAATCGCGAGCAGCGCCGTGAGCACGTAGCTCTGCATCTGGCCACTCACGCCCAGCCTGAGACCCTCCGCGCTGATCAGGGAGGCGCGGCCGATGCCATTCACCAGGCCGTTCACCACCACCCGATCAAACCAGTTGGTGAGCTTGGCGAGACTTGCCACAAACGCCACGATCGTGGCCCGGTAGATGGCCGGCGTGTAGAAATCGGCCGCCAGGAGATCCTGCACCACCCGCACGGTTGTGCGGCGGGAGCGGGACCAGAATCGATCCAGATGCACCAGTGCTCCCAGCAGCACCCCTGCGGCACCGCTGCCGGCCACCGCCACGCCAACGGGCAGGGAGAACGAGGCGATGCCGGGCACTGGATCGAGGCGTTGCATGATCAGGGGCAGCAGCAACACGATCACGGACAGACTCACCATCGGCGTGGCCATCAGCCAATTCACTTCCGGAGCGCGGCGGGTCTTGGGGGTGGGTGTTCCGAGGAACACCGAGCGGAACACCCGGGTGAGATTGAGGGCCGTGAGCAGGTTGGTGAGGATGAACACGGCCGCCATCCAGGGAGCGGCCGGCTGGATGGTCTGCACCACCAGGCCATAGCACCAGAAGCATCCCAGGGGCAGCAGGCCCACCAGCCCGGCCCCACCGACCAGGAAGGCGATGGTGGTGGCAGGCATGCGGCCACCCAGTCCACCGAGCTCCGTGAGGTCCTGGCAGTTGGTGGTGGCAATGATGCTCCCCACACTCATGAACAGCAGCGCCTTGGCGAGGCCGTGGGCGAACAGCAGCAGGAGGGCGATGCCGGGCTTCTGGAGGGCGATGGCGATGAAGACCAGCCCCAGGTAGGAGGTGGTGGAATAGGAGAAGGCGCGCTTGATGTCCACCTGGGCGATGGCCACCAGGGCTCCGCCGATGGCACTGATTCCGCCCACGCTGAGCAGCACGCTGGTGGCCAGGGGTGCGGGCTGCAACAGGGGCATCAGCTTGAGCAGCACCAGGGCTCCGCAGGTGACCACCACCGAATTGCGGAGGATGGAGGCCGGATTTGGTCCCTCCATCGCCTCATCCAGCCAGAGATGCATGGGGAACTGGGCACATTTCCCCATCGGGCCGGCGATGAGACCCAGTCCCAGAAGATTGGCGGCCAGGGGTGGCAGGTGGGCCTGGGCCGACCAGGCGTAGAGATCGTTGAACTCGAGCGAGCCTGCCCAGGCGGAGAGGGCCACCACACCCATCAGCAGCAGCACATCGCCCACTCGCTTGGTGAGGAAGGCGTCACGGGCTGCCGTCACCACCAGGGGCTGGGCATACCAGAAGCCCACCAGCAGATAGGTGCTGAGGGTGAGCATCTCCAGCAGGAAGTAACTCATGAACAAGCTGCTGCTGAGCACCACGCCTGAC
>JBJTWP010000236.1:0-18507 GCA_046081805.1 Cyanobacteriota bacterium | reverse complement strand
CCACACCCCAGGCCGTCCGCCGAGTGCTGTGCACCTGCAGTTGCACGGAGACATCGGGATACTTTTGGCGAAATAGACCGATCATCCGTGGCATCAAATAGGTGCCAGTGGTTTGGCTCGCACCGACGATCAACGAGCCACCTTTGAGATTGTGCAGATCGTCCAGGGCTCGGCAGGCTTCTTGGCACTGGCTGAGGATGCGATCGCAGTAGCTGAGCAGCAAATGGCCCGCTTCCGTGAGCTGGGCTTTGCGGCCCCCCCGATCAAACAGGGCCACATCGAGCTGCTTTTCAAGATTTTGAATTTGCAGGCTGACGGCAGGCTGGGTCACATACAGGCTGTCCGCGGCTTTCTTGAAGCTTCCCTCGCTGGCAATCGCCCTGAGGATGCGGAGCTGATCAAGGGTGAAGGGCAGATCGGCCATAGACTCGGGGCATTCAGAAACTTTAGGTGGCTCGGCAGGTGGCCTCGGCTCCGGGGTCGGCTCCGGGGCCGGTCGGTGGCGAGAATCCACGCCCCGAGCAGCCCCTAGGCCATGGACCAGACCATCCACCACAGCAGCAGGGTGATGCTGGCGTTGCTGCTGGTGTTTGCCGTGATCCACAGCGGCGGAGCGTCACTGCGGGCCTGGGGGGCAGCCCGGATCGGGGAGCGGGCCTGGCGGCTGCTGTTCGCCGGAGTGAGCATCCCCGCGGCGGCGGTGGTGATCGGCTACTTCCTGCAACACCGCTACGACGGCCTCCGACTCTGGGATCTGCAGGACCAGTTCTGGGTCGTGCCGCTGGTGTGGACGGGCACGGCCATCAGTTTTCTGTTCCTCTACCCCGCCACCTACAACCTGCTGGAGATCCCGGCCCTGCTCAGGCCCCAGGTGCGGCTCTACGCCAGCGGAATCATCCGCATCAGCCGCCATCCCCAGGCCGTCGGCCAGATTCTGTGGTGCGCCACCCACCTGCTCTGGATCGGCAGCAGCTTCACGGTGGCGGCCTGCGTGGGCCTGATCGCCCACCACCTGTTTGCGGTGTGGAATGGCGATCGACGGCAGCGCAACCGCTTTGGCGAGGCGTTCGAGGAGCTGCAGGCGAGCACCTCGGTGATCCCCTTCCTGGCGGTGCTCGACGGGCGGCAGCGGCTGGTGGCCGGCGAGTTCCTGCGGCCAGCCCAACTGGGGATCGCGATTGCGGTCGGCGTGTTCTGGTGGGCCCACCGCTTCATCGGGCAGGGGGCTATTGCCTTCTCGCGGACCAGCCTGGCCCACTGGCTGGGCTGAGTCCCTCGGCCACGGCAGAGGGTCTGCGGCGCCCGCGCCCTGGCTCGCGCCCAGGAAGTCGACGGCACCACCGATCCCCCACAAGCCCCCGGATCCCAACGCCAGCGCTCCTACACTCCCTCGCGAGAACCCAACGGAGATCAGCCGGATGCCCTCCGCCGCTCAACTCGCCTGGTTGATCCCGGTCCTGCCTCTCCTGGGAGCCTGCCTCACAGGTCTGGGCCTGATCAGCTTCAACCGCACCGTGAATCGGCTGCGCAAGCCCGTGGCCTGGTTGCTGATCAGCTGTGTGGGTGCGGCGGCCGTGCTCAGTTACGCCGTGCTGGCCGAGCAACTCGCAGGCGCGCCTGCCACCGAAGTGCTGTTCACCTGGGCCAGCGCCGGCAGCTTCATCCTGCAGATGGGCTTCCGTGTGGATCCCCTGGCCGCGGTGATGCTCGCCCTGGTGACCACCATCGCCGTGCTGGTGATGGTGTATTCCGATGGCTACATGGCCCACGACAAGGGCTATGTGCGCTTCTTCACCTATCTGGCCCTGTTCAGCAGCTCGATGCTGGGCCTGGTGATCAGCCCCAATCTCCTGGAGATCTACGTGTTCTGGGAGCTGGTGGGCATGTGCTCCTACCTGCTGGTGGGCTTCTGGTATGACCGGGACGGCGCTGCCAATGCCGCCCAGAAAGCCTTTGTGGTGAACCGGGTGGGCGACTTTGGCCTACTGCTGGGGATGTTGGGCCTGTTCTGGGCGACTGGCAGTTTCGGCTTTGAGGAGGTGGGTGCTCGCCTGCAGGAGGCCGTGGCCAGCGGCAGCGTCAGCACTGGCATCGCCGTACTGCTCTGCCTGCTGGTGTTCATGGGCCCCATGGCCAAGTCGGCCCAGTTTCCCCTTCACGTGTGGCTGCCCGACGCCATGGAGGGCCCGACTCCGATCTCGGCCCTGATCCACGCTGCCACCATGGTGGCGGCTGGCGTGTTCCTCGTGGCCCGGCTTCAGCCGGTGTTCGAGGGATTCCCCTCGGTGAATCTGGTCATCGCGGTGATCGGCACCATCACCCTGTTCCTGGGGGCCTCGATCGCTCTCACCCAGATGGATCTGAAGAAGGGACTGGCCTACAGCACCGTCAGTCAGCTCGGCTACATGATGCTGGCCATGGGCTGCGGGGCTCCGATCGCCGGGATGTTCCACCTGGTGACCCACGCCTTCTTCAAGGCCATGCTCTTCCTGGGCTCGGGCTCGGTGATCCATGCCATGGAGGAGGTCGTGGGCCATGAACCCGTCCTGGCTCAGGACATGCGCCTGATGGGGGGCCTGCGCAACTACATGCCGATCACCAGCAGCACCTTCTTCATCGGTTGTGTGGCCATCGCCGGCATCCCGCCTCTGGCCGGCTTCTGGAGCAAGGATGAGATTCTCGGCCAGGCCTTCAACACCTATCCCCTGCTTTGGGCGATGGGCTTCATCACCGCCGGCATGACCGCCTTCTACATGTTCCGGCTGTACTTCCTCACGTTTGAGGGACCGTTCCGCGGCACCGACAAGACCATGGCAGCCCAACTGCTGGCTGCCGCAGGCAAGGCGGGAGCCGACCGCGACGACGACCATAGCCACGACCATGCCGATCACCCGCACGAATCCGGATGGCAGATGGCCATGCCTCTGGCGGTGCTGGCGGTGCCCTCCGTGCTGATCGGCCTGCTGGGCACGCCATGGAACAGCCGCTTCGGCTCCCTGCTCGATCCCAACGAGGCCGCCCACATGGCCGAACACTTCAGCTGGGGAGAATTTCTACCCCTGGCCGGCGCCTCAGTGGCGATCTCATTGGCCGGCATCACGGTGGCCGTGCTCGCCTATGCCCTCCACAGGCTGAACCTCGCCAGTCTGTTCGCCCACCGCTTTCCAGCCATCAATGCCTTTCTGGCCAACAAGTGGTATCTCGACGCCATCAACGACAGACTCTTTGTGCAGGGCAGCCGCAGGCTGGCCAAGTCGGTGCTGGATGTCGACTCCAAGGTGGTGGATGGTGTGGTGAATCTCACCGGTCTGCTCACCCTGGGTAGCGGCGAGGGATTGAAGTACTTCGAAACCGGTCGAGCCCAGTTCTATGCGCTGATCGTGTTCGGCGGGGTGATCGCCCTGGTGGTGCTGTTCAGTTCCCTGGGGTGAGCAGCGGCGGCGCTGGCGTGAGCAGCGGCTCCCAGAGGGGCACTGCCTTCGCCAGCCCGCCCACCATGATTTCTTCAAGGGGGCAAATCTACGAATGCAGCCAACCCAGACCCCTGGCCACGGCCAACCCCGGCCCCGCCTGGGAGCCCCCGGCAAGCCGCCGCTGTCGGGCGATCGGGGCCAGCCCAGCCGCCGCGCCCCCGACAGCTTGTGTGACAACCGCCACCAGCCAAAGGATTGACAGGCAGGTATTTCTACACTTCGTCCATCCGGTCTGAGCCTCGATCTTGGCCTTCCCCTGGCTGAGCGCCGCGATCCTGCTGCCGATCGCCGCCTCCCTGCTGATCCCCTTCGTCCCCGACGCGGGCGACGGCAAAACCGTGCGCTGGTACGCCCTCGGCGTCGCCCTCACCACCTTCCTGATCACGGTGGCGGCCTACCTCAATGGCTACGACCCCGCCGTCCCCGACCTGCAGCTGGCCGAACGGGTGGAGTGGCTGCCGGACCTTGGCCTGGCCTGGTCGGTGGGGGCCGACGGCCTCTCGATGCCCCTGATCCTGCTCACCAGCTTCATCACGGCCCTGGCCTGTCTGGCGGCCTGGCCGGTGAGCTTCAAACCACGGCTGTTCTACTTCCTACTGCTGGCCATGGACGGCGGGCAGATCGCGGTGTTCGCCGTGCAGGACATGCTGCTGTTCTTCCTGGCCTGGGAACTGGAATTGATTCCGGTGTATCTGCTGCTGGCAATCTGGGGCGGCAAAAAGCGCCAGTACGCCGCCACCAAATTCATCCTCTACACGGCAGGCAGCTCGCTGTTCATCCTGCTCGCGGCACTGGTGATGGCCTTCTACGGCGACACGGTGAGCTTCCAATACGCCGACCTGTTGACCAAGAACTTCACGCCCCAGGTCCAGCTGCTCTGTTATGCGGGCCTGCTGATCGCCTTCGGGGTGAAGCTGCCGATCGTGCCACTGCACACCTGGCTTCCCGACGCCCACGGTGAGGCCACCGCACCGGTACACATGCTGCTGGCGGGCATCCTGCTCAAGATGGGTGGCTACGCCCTGCTGCGCTTCAACTGCCAGATCCTTCCCGATGCCCATGCCCAGTTCGCACCGCTGCTAGTGGTGCTGGGGGTGGTGAACATCATCTACGCCGCACTCACCTCCTTCGCCCAGCGCAACCTCAAGCGCAAGATCGCCTACAGCTCGATCAGCCACATGGGCTTCGTGCTGATCGGCATCGGCAGCTTCAGCGCCCTGGGATCCAGTGGCGCCATGCTGCAGATGATCAGCCACGGGCTGATCGGAGCCAGCCTGTTCTTCCTGGTGGGCGCCACCTACGACCGCACCCACCCCCTGCAGCTCGACGAGATGGGTGGCGTTGGCCAGAAGATGCGCAAGATGTTCGCCCTCTGGACCGTCTGCTCCCTGGCCTCCCTGGCCCTGCCCGGCATGAGTGGCTTTGTGAGTGAACTGATGGTGTTCGTGGGCTTTGCCACCGATGAGGCCTACACCCTGCCCTTCCGGGTGGTGATCGAGGCCCTTGCTGCCGTGGGGGTGATTCTCACCCCGATCTACCTGCTGTCGATGCTGCGGGAGATCTTTTACGGCAAGGAGAACGCCGAATTGGTGGGCCACACCCACCTGGTCGATGCGGAGCCCCGCGAGATCTATGTGATCGGCTGCCTGCTGGTGCCGATCATCGGCATCGGCCTGTATCCCCGACTGATGACCGACACCTACCGCGCCTCGATGGACCTGCTGGTGGCCCGTGACGAGGCGGCGATGCAGGCCCTGCGCCATCCTCCGGGCGTCAGCCTGATTCGCCAGACGCCGCTACGGGCTCCTTTCCTTCCCGGGAAGCCGGCCTAGGCTCCAGGTCAGTCAGACCTCAGCATGACACCCATGAAACAGCTGAACTTTCTGCTGATCTTCAGCTTCGGGTTGGCCATGGTCATGTTCACCCTGGAGAACACCGCACCCACCACCGTCCAGTTTCTGCCCGGCGTCTCCACCACCCTGCCCCTGGCCGCGATGCTGCTGGTGGTGGGTGGTATCGGCGCCACGGCCGCCTGGGTGTTCGCAGTCTGGACCGGTGTGGTGAGGAAAGTGGAGGCAATCCAGAGCCGCGGCGAGATGGAGGCCCAGGACGTGCGGATCCGCGAGCTGGAAAACGACCTGCAGCGCTATCGCGCCACGGTCGATGCCCAGCTGGGTCTGCTGCCGGCCGCCGGGGAGAGCGGGGGCAGCAGCTCTGTCAACCCCTAGCCCATGGCCAGCGCCGACCCCTGAGCTGGCCAATGGCAGTTTGCAGCAATTTGGGCAGCGCCCAACCTCCCCCAGGCGATTTGGGCTGGCCCCCCTGGTTCAGCCACGAAACCGCCGGTAGCGTGGCCTGAGTGTTGGTTGTGACGGAGACGCTTGGCTGAGGGCGGCGCCAGGCTTGCGATTCGACTGCTTCAGGACGCTGCACTGCGCGGCGAGATCGATCCCTGGGATGTCGATGTGATCGCCGTCATCGATGGGTTCCTCGATCAACTGGGCCAGCGAATCACCGCCTCCAGGCTGGCTCCCAGGGGCTTGGGCGGCAGCTACGAGCACGACCTGGCCGACGCCAGTGAGGCCTTCCTGGCCGCTTCGGTGCTGGTCAGTCTCAAGGCCCAGGTGCTGGAGGCAAGCACGCTGCTGGCGGAGCCGACCCTGGAGGATCCACTCGAGAGCGAGCTCGTCGGCGACGACCCCCAGCTCTGGCGCCTCTCCTCCGGCGTCGAACTGCCGCGCCGGCCCGAGCGCCATCTCCGGCGACGGCCCGTGGCGCCGCCACCCCTGCAGCGACCGGTGACCCTCGGCGAACTGATTCGCCAACTGGAAGACATCGCTGAGCGGCTGGAGCATCAGGAGCTGCATCACCGTCAGCGCCGCCATCGCCGGCCCTACAGCGAGCGCGCCGCCATGGAACAGGTGGCGGCCCTGGCCCATCGGGAGAAACTGCCGGAAACCACGGCGGCCCTCAGCCAGTTCCTGCTGCACTGGGAACCGGCCCAGTGCTGGACAGGCTTCGAGGAGCTGGTGGTCGTCTGGGCTGAAGCCGTTCGCGGCGGCCCGCTGGACCTGGATCTCGATGCCGACCGGGTCGGCGTGTTTTGGGCCCTGCTGTTTCTGTGTCACCAAGGCACGGTGGAGCTGGACCAGCCGGGCGGACTGTTCGGCCCCCTCCAGCTGCGGCTGGTGCTGCCGATGGCGAGCCGGGATTCTCTGCCTCTTTCCGCTTCCGCAGGGTCGGCTCAGGCGCCGGCTGCCAACCCTCTGGCAGCCTGACGATCACCCCTAAGCTTGGTCAACACCGCAGATGCGAGCGTGCGCCGATGAAGGCGATGATTCTGGCGGCAGGAAAGGGCACCCGGGTGCAGCCGATCACCCACGTGATCCCCAAGCCGATGATCCCGATCCTGCAGAAGCCCGTGATGGAATTTCTGCTGGAGTTGCTGCGTGAGCATGGGTTCAGCGAAATCATGGTGAACGTCTCCCATCTGGCCGAGGAGATCGAGAACTATTTCCGTGATGGCCAGCGCTTTGGCGTGCAGATCGCCTACAGCTTTGAAGGTCGCATCGAAGATGGTGAACTCATTGGAGATGCCATGGGTTCCGCCGGAGGTCTCAAGAAAATTCAAAACTTCCAGCCTTTCTTTGATGACACCTTTGTGGTGCTCTGCGGCGATGCGCTGATTGACCTGGATCTCGGTGAAGCCGTCCGTCGCCACCGCGAGAAGGGAGCCCTGGCCAGTCTGATCACCAAGCGGGTGCCCCGTGACCAGGTGAGCAGCTATGGCGTGGTGGTCACCGACGAGAATGGCCGCGTGCAGTCTTTCCAGGAGAAACCTGCGGTGGCAGAGGCCGCCAGCGACATGATCAATACTGGAATTTACATCTTCGAGCCGGCCGTCTTCAAGTTCATCCCCGACAACCAAGCCTTCGACATTGGATCTGATCTGTTCCCACGACTGGTGGCAGCTGGCGCTCCTTTTTATGCCCTGCCGATGGAGTTTGAGTGGGTAGATATCGGCAAGGTTCCTGACTATTGGCAGGCCATCCGCAGCGTCCTGCAGGGTCAGGTGCGGCAGGTGCAGATTCCTGGCAAGGAGGTTCAGCCCGGCATTTTCACAGGTCTGAATGTGGCCGCTAACTGGGACAAGATCAACGTTCAGGGTCCGATCTATGTGGGTGGCATGAGCCGCATTGAGGATGGCGCCACCATCATCGGCACCGCAATGATTGGGCCAAGCTGCCAGATCTGTGAGGGTGCAGTGATCGATAACTCCATCATCTTCGACTACTCACGCATCGGCCCCGGGGTACGGCTGGTGGAGAAGCTTGTGTTCGGCCGCTACTGTGTCGACCGGAACGGTGATCACTTTGATCTGCAGGAAGCCGCCCTGGACTGGCTGATCACCGACGCCCGCCGGCTGGACCATGCAGCCCCTTCACCCCAGCAGAAGGCCATGGCCGAGCTGCTGGGCACCGACCTCGCCCTGAGCCAGATCGCCAGCTGAACCGGCTCCAGTGCTCAGCCCGGCCTGGCTGAGGATGGCTGGGATCCGTTCTTCCGCCTTGATCGCCATCAGGTGCACACCCTGGGCAACCGCCCGGTAAGCATTCACCTGCTCTGCAGCGATCGCAATCCCCTCCGTCGCTGGATCTGCGGCAATGGCCAAGCGATCGATCAGCACCTGGGGAATGTTGGCGCCGGGCACCACCCGGTTGATGAAGGCCGCATTCCTGGCGGACTTCAACAGGAACACGCCGGCCAACACCGGCAGGTCAAGGGGGGCGGCGATCTCATCAATGAAGCGACGCAGGGCGTCGAGGTCAGTCACCATCTGGGTTTGCAGGAAGCGCGCCCCTGCTTCCGCCTTGCGCCGCACGCGCGTGCGCAGACCTGCCCAGCTGGGCGACTGGGGATCCGCGGCCGCCCCGGCAAACAGGGCGGTGGGACCATCCGGCAACGCACCGTTCACCGGATCGAGACCCTGATTGAGCTGCTGCACCATCCGCAACAGCCGCACCGACTCCAGCTCGTTGACCGGCCGCGCATTCGGCTGATCTCCAGCCCGGACCGGATCACCGGTAAGGCAGAGCACATTGCGCAGGCCCAGGGCATGGGCTCCCAGCAGATCGGCTTGCAGGGCAATGCGGTTGCGGTCACGGCAGGTCATCTGGAGCACCGGCTCCAAGCCCTCACGCTGGAGCAGACAGCACACGGCCAGGCTGCTCATGCGCATCACAGCGCGGCTGCCATCCGTGACGTTCACCGCATCCACCCAACCCCGCAGGGCACGGGCCGCCTCAAGGGTGCGCAGCGGATCCCCACCCCGCGGAGGCGTCACCTCCGCAGTGACCACAAACCGGCCACTGGCCAGAGCCCGTTGAAGCCGCAAACCGTCGCCGCAGACTGACCCATCATCCTGCACCGCAAACCAGAGGGCGCTGCCTACAGTGACGCCATGGCCCGACCCAGGCCACTCGTCGGACGACGCGTTGTGAACGAGCTCTCGGAGCGGGAAATCGAGATCATCCAACTGGTGGCCGAAGGGCTCACCAACCAGGAGATCGCCAAGCGGCTCACGATCAGCAAACGCACGGTCGATAATCACGTCAGCAACATCTTCGCCAAGACAGGGGCCAAGAATCGGGTTGCCCTGCTCAACTGGGCCATGGATCACGGCAAAATATGCCGCGATGGTTTCAATTGCTGCTCCCTGAACAGCGACCAATCCTGATACTTCAGACCGAATCAAACCTGATCAAACCTGAGTGCTGAGCAGGGTCAGCAGCCCATCCCGCTCAGCTGCGGGCCAGGAGGCAAGGGGATGGGCAGCCAGGGCAGCATTGCTGAGCTCACCCCGCCCCGTGATCTCCTGAACGCACCAGGCGGGAACGGCCAGGGCCTGAAGCCCCTCGCGGGCCTGCAGGTCGCTCACCTCCACCTCCGCCATCACCAGCGGGGCGTTGGCCCCCTCAAACACATCAACCACCCACTCCCCGCCCGGCAGATTCAGGACATGGCGGCACTTCGCCAGCACCGCCGGCGCCAGCGCCAGCAGTTCCGTGGCGTCCGCCATGGGGATCGGATACTCAAACTCATGGCGGATCAGACCATCGCCGGAAGCTGGGGCCTTGAGGGTGAGCCAGGCTCCATCCCGCGCCTGGCGAACCCGCACCGTGAGCCGACCCGGGCCCGTGGTCAGGTAGCCCTGGCGCAGGTTGTGGCTGCAGCGGACCTGGGAGCGCCAACCATCCCCGGCCACCAGAAAGCGGCGTTCGATCTCCAGGGCCATCGGGGTCAGTTCGGGTGGTCAGTTCGGGGAAGGTTCAGCGGCAGTCAGGCTGCCAGCCCAGTGCAGCTTGTGGGTGAGAGTGCGGTAGTACGACGGACTCTGCTCGAGCAGCACAAACAGGGCCGGATGGGCACTGCGCTGCACCACAACCCGATCGCCGGCCTCCAGGGTGGTGGCATGGGCTCCATCGGTCCAGAGCTTGACGCGGCGGCTGGATTCGCCGAGGGGCCAGACACTCAGGCGGGAGCGGGGTGGCACCACCACCGTGCGGCTGGAGAGGCTCATCGGACAGATCGGGGTGACCAGAATCGCCTCGATGCCCGGGTGCAGGATCGGCCCCCCCGCCGCCATGGCATAGCCCGTGGAGCCGGTGGGGGTGGCCAGGATCAGCCCGTCGCCACGGTACTGATCCACCACCTCACCGTCGATCTCCAGCTCCAGGACACAGGTCGGCGACTGGTCGTCAACACAGGGCCGCAGATAGACATCATTGAGGGCGACGTGGGGACCATCGGCTTCAACCCGATCGGTGCCATCGGCCCGGTCTACATGGGCCTCAAGCATCATGCGCCTCTCCAGGGCAAAATGCTCATCCTGCAAACGACCCCAGAGGGCCTCGGGGCGGTCACCGAGGCTGAGCAGCCGGCGCTCATGGGTGAGGAAGCCCAGGTGGCCACCGACATTGAAGCTGAGGATCGGCACGGCGTGGGCCGCCAGATGGCGGGCAGCACCAAGGACGGTGCCGTCGCCGCCGAGCACGATGGTGAGATCGGGCAGCACCGGCTCCGTGGCCAGCAGGGCCGGATAGGGATTGGCGCTGTAACCGCTGGTGGCGATCAGCACCTGGGAGCCACGGTCCCGCAGCTCTTCAGCGCAGCGGCGCGCCTGGCGCTGGGCGGCCTGGCTGCCGGATCGAACGATCAGCCAGACGCGTCCCAGCTCCATTGACAGGCCGTGTCACCAGCGCAGCAGGTTGAAGCGCTCCATGTCGACGGTTTCGCGGTTGCGATAGAGCGACAACAGGATGGCCAGACCGACAGCAGCCTCAGCCGCAGCCACGGTGATCACAAAGATCGCAAACACCTGGCCGCGGATCAGCTCACCATCGAGGTAGCTGGAGAAGGCCATCAGGTTGATGTTCACCGCATTGAGCATCAGCTCAATGCTCATCAGAACGCGCACGGCATTGCGACTGTTGATGAGTCCCCAGACCCCGGCGCAGAAGAGAATGGCCGCCAGCACCAGGTAGGCCTGTAGGGGGATGCTGGGGGTGAGAGCGAGGCTCATCGAATGGTCTCCTGAAGGTTGGTCTCGACAAGCAGTGGTGTGCGGGCCTTCTCAATCAGGCCCTGGTCGGCGGGTTCACCGGTGACCACATCGGTGCTGAACACATCCCTGCGGGCCAGAACGATCGCACCGATCATCGCCATCAGCAGCAACACCGAGGCCAGTTCAAAGGGCAGCAGATAGTCGCTGAACAGATGCTCACCGATCCGCAGGGTGGCCTCCTCGCCCACCGGCAGGGGGCCGGGCAGGGCCCAGGGGGTGGTGAAGGCAACCCGGATCAGCAACACGAACAGGCCACCGCAGACCAGGGCCGAGAGCACTCGACGCAAGGCCAGCCCTGGAATGGCCGACAGGTCTTCCCGCTTGTTCACGAGCATGATCGCAAACAGGATCAGCACGTTCACGGCACCCACGTAGACGAGGACCTGGGCTGCAGCCACAAAGCTGGCGTTCAGCAGCAGGTAGAGACCGGCAACGGAGAGGAACACACCGCCCAGCAGGAAGGCGGAGTAGACGATGCTGGGAAGCAGCACCACGCCGAAGGCCCCGAGCACCAGGGTGACGGAGAGCGCTGCGAAGCAGATGAACTGGGTGGTGGACGCGATGGTCATCAGCCGTTCTCCTCGAGGGTGGCGAGCACCTGTTCGGGCAGTTTGCCGGCCCGGGGCTCGGTGTCAGGAACTCCGTGGGGATCCAGCTCTCCCTTGGGCAGGTAAACCAGTTCGCGCAGGGGGATCACAGCCGGGTCAGTGGTGACGCTGGTGGGCAGACGACCCAGGGCGATGTTGTCGTAGTTGAGGCTGTGGCGATCAAAGGCAGCCAACTCATACTCTTCAGTCATCGAGAGGCAATTGGTGGGACAGTACTCCACACAGTTGCCGCAGAAGATGCACACCCCGAAATCAATGGAGTAGTTTCGCAACTCCTTCTCCTTGGTGGCTTTGTTCATCACCCAATCCACCACAGGCAGATTGATCGGGCAGACCCGCACACACACCTCACAGGCGATGCACTTGTCGAACTCGTAGTGGATCCGGCCCCGGTAGCGCTCCGATGGAATCAGCTTCTCGTAGGGATACTGGACAGTCACCGGGCGACGGCGCAGGTGATCGAACGTCACCGCCAGGCCCTGGGTCATGTACTGGGCGGCACCCACGGCATCACGGGTGTAATCGCCGACTTTCTTGAGGAATCCGAACATGGATGAGCTCAGCGAGGAGGCGGAAAGGCGAGGTGGGCGAGGGTCAACCGCCGAAGAAGCCGGGGAAAGCCAGCTTCAGGCCAGCCGTGACCAGAAGATTGACCAGGGCAATCGGCAGGAGGAATTTCCAGCCGAGGTCGAGCAGCTGGTCGATCCGCACCCGTGGGGTGGTCCAACGGAGCAGGATCGCCAGGAACACCAGCAGGTAGGCCTTGAGCACCGTCATCACGATGCCCACGGAGGCGGTGATCACCTGCACCAGGGGAGCGTCGATGGGCTGGCCAAGCCAGCTGGCCAACCACTCCACCGGCAGGGGGAAACCCCAGCCCCCCAGGTAAAGCACTGAAACCAGCAGGGCCGAGAGCACCAGGTTGATGTAGCTGCCCAGATAGAACAGGGCGAACTTCATGCCGGCATACTCGGTCTGATAGCCCGCCACCAGCTCCTCCTCGGCCTCCGGCAAGTCGAAGGGCAGGCGCTCACATTCCGCCAGGGCACAGATCCAGAAGATCACAAAGCCGACGGGCTGACGCCAGATGTTCCAGCTGAGGATGCCCGCGCCGGTCTGTTGGTTGACAATATCGACAGTGCTGAGAGAGTTACTCATCATCACGACCGCCAGAACGGCCAGGGCCAGAGGGATCTCGTAGGAGATCGACTGGGCCGCCGCCCGCAGACCCCCGAGTAGCGAATACTTGTTATTGGAGGCGTAACCGCTCATCAGCAGACCGATCGGCTGGATCGAACTGAGGGCGATCCAGAGAAAAATGCCGATGCCGACGTTGCTCACCAACAGGCTCTGACCGAAGGGCACCACAAGCCAGCTGAGGATCACAGGAATCAGCACCAGCACGGGGCCGAGGGTGAACAGCAGCCCGTCAGCCCTGGCCGGAATGATGTCTTCCTTGAAGACCAGTTTCAGTCCATCGGCAATGGGCTGCAGAACGCCGAGGGCACCGGCATATTCTGGCCCGATGCGCTGCTGCACGGCGGCGGAGATCTTGCGCTCCAGCCAGACATTGACAAGAACCCCGACCACGGCGGCCACCAGCACCAGCACCATGGGCAGGGGCAGCCAGAGCAGGTGGGCGACACCCGCACTGAGGCCAAAGCCCTGGAGGGCAGCCTCAAAACTGGACTGCAGGTCGAGGCCGGGAGCGACCGCCGCGAGCAGGGGCCAGGAGGTGGAGATCACCATGCCGATGGCGTGATTGAGGGCAACTTAGACGGGAGGGCAGGCGGATGGGCCGGAAACCGGTCAGCGGTCCTCCATGGGCGTGAAGGGGCGGGCCGTGGGGCCGGTGTAGATCTGGCTGGGTCGGTAGATGCGGTTGGCCCCCAGCTGCTCCTTCCAGTGGGCCAGCCAGCCGGCGGTGCGGGCAATGGCGAAGATGGGCGTGAACAGATCCTGGGGGATGCCGAGCTTGCGGTACACCAGGCCGGAGTAGAATTCGACATTGGGGTAGATGCCCTTGGGCCCGAGCCTGGTGGCGGCAGCGTCTTCGAGCTTGATCGCCAGGTCGTAGAGGGGGTCATGGCCGAAGGCATCGAACAGCTCCTCCGCCAGCTTCTGCAGGATGACGGCCCGGGGATCCTTCACCTTGTATTCCCGGTGACCGAAGCCCATGACCTTCTGTCGGTCGGCGATGGCCCGATCCAGCCAGGGTTCCACCTGGTCGGCGCTGCCGATGGCCTCCAGCATGGCGAGCACATCCTCGTTGGCGCCGCCATGGAGGGGCCCCGCCAAGGTGCCCACCGCCGACGCCACCACGGCGTAGGGATCGGTGAGGGTGCTGGCGGTGACGCGGGCGCTGAAGGTGCTGGCGTTGAGGCTGTGCTCGGCGTGCAGGATCAGACAGGCGTCAAAGATGCGGGCCGCGATGGGATCGGGCACCCGCTCCGTGAGCATGTAGAGAAAATTGGCTGCAAAGGCCAGGTCGTCGCGGGGCTGGATCGGATCCTGGCCCTTGCGGATCAACTGGAACGCCGCGACCATTGTGGGAATCTTCGCGACCAGTCTGACGACCGCCGATTCAATGTATTCGGGGTTGTCGAGGGCCCGCCGCGAGTAGAACAGCCCGAGCGACGCGGCGCTGGCCTGCAGCGCGTCCATCGGATGTCCCTGGGATGGGAAGCACTTCATCATGTCGCGGATGCGGAAACTCACCCGCCGGTGCATCTGCACCTCGTGCTCGAACGTCGCGAGCCGCTCGGCATCGGGCAGCTCTCCCCAGATGAGCAGATGGGTTGTTTCCAGGAAGGTGCTGTGCCTGGTCAGCGCATCGACGGAGTAGCCGCGGTAGGCGAGCCGTCCCTGCTGGCCATCGATGTCGCAGATGGCCGAATGGGTGGCGGGCACCCCCTCCAGTCCGGGGCGGAAGGGAAAGTCCGGGGCGGGCTGGGGCTCGGGGTGGGTAGCCGTGGAGGGTGCCGCCATGGCGCTGATGCCGTTGCGCCGACCCTACGGCCCGCCCTCAGGCAGGCGCCGTAGCGCTGGCTGCCGGAAGCAGCAGCTTGGGAGCCAACAGCAGCCGCAGGCAGGGCCGGGGTCGCAGACTGATCACCGCCAGACCGGCCTTCTTCAAGGCGATGGCACCGGCGGGGGCACCGATCAGCCGGCAGGCCAGCCAGCCCAGGTCGGGCTCATGGCCCACCAGCAGCAGGCGTTCCACCCGGGTCGAGCCCAGCAAGGCCAGGGCGTCACCCCCCGGAGCGAGGGCCTGGTCCAGCTCCAGCGTCGGCGCCAGTCCGGCGGCCAGGGCCAACTCCGCCGTCTGGCGAGCCCGCAGCAACGGACTGCTGACCAGCCGATCAGCCGCAAGATTCAGGGCCGCCAGACGCTCGGTCACGAGCCTGGTGCGCCGGATCCCGGCCGGGGTGAGCGCCCGCAGCTCGTCAGGGGTGGGACCGCCCCGCTCCTCGGCAATCCCGTGGCGCAGCAACAGCAGCTCCCGCAGTTCGGACATCGGCTCAGGCCAGATCCAGGCGCACCCTCAGGTGATAGCCATCCTGATCAGGGCTGAGGGCCAGGGCCAGGCCGTCGGCCGCCCTGGCCAGGGGCTCAGCGGCCAGCCCCGACAGCAACCGCCAGCTGCTCCACTGGCGCAGCAGCGCCTGGGCCGGCCCACGGCCCCCGGCCCACTGCAGAGCGGCATCGCCACGGTCGAGGGCCGCCAGCTGCCGCAGGCGCTGGCGGGGGCCGTGGCGCGCCTCGCCCTGCTGCTCCAGCCGCCCCAGATCCTCACTCCACCAGGCCAGGTCCCCCTGACGGGCACGGGCACCGACCAGATCGGCCTGCAGCTGGCTGCCGGCGGAGCGGCCCCTGCGGCCGACGGCCGCCGCCAGGCGGGCCCACACCTGCACCGGACGGCCATCGGCGAGCTGAAGCGGCGCGGCGATCAGCCCCTCAGCCGCCAGCGCCGGTTCCAGAGCGGAGGGAGCTGGGGCGTCGGCCCCCGTCCCCAGCAGCCAGCCATCCGGGCCCTCAGCCCAGAGCAGGGGCCCAGGGTCCACGGCGCTCACCAGCGCCGGCAGAGGGCCGCTGGCCCGGGCCAGAACCTGGACCAGCAACGGCTGGAGAAACCCGGGCAAGGCGGCCGGGTTCTGCAGCAGCGTCAGGCTGTCCACCTCTCCGCGCAGGCTGGTCAGCAGGGCGACCGCCCGGTCCTCCGCCTGCGGCGTCAGGGTCCAATCGCTGGGGGCGGCACCAGCCGCGCGGCTGAGGACCACGTCCACGGCCAAACCCGGGCCAGCGGGCCTCAGGGCCGCCACCAACGCGGAGATGTCCCCCTCCGCCACCGGCTCCGGCGGGATTCCCAGCCACGACGCCATCGCCGCGGGCCTGGCGAACAGCAGGGCCGCCCCATCGCCCAGGGTGTCGATGCCGCGCCGCAGCAGGTCGCTGGCGGCCAGGTTGAGCTCATCGATCTGGGAGACATCCAGGGACCGCTCCAGCACGGGCCGGCTGGAGGCGATCAACACCAGCTCGTCATTGATCAGGGCCGTGGCGATGGGGGCCATCTCCGTCCCCACCAGGGCGGCGCGACCGCTGATCAGGCCCATGCCCCGGTAGGTGGTGATCTGCAGGTCGGCACCGGCCAGGCTGCGGGTCTGCCAGAAACGCTGCAGGAAGCGCCGCGCGCCATCGGAATCGCGGCTGCGCAGGCTCAGCAGCCAGCCCTCGGGGCCCTGCGGATCGCCCGAGGACACCAGGGCCAGGCCGATTTCCGCGCCCAGCCACGGGCTGAGTTCCCTGGGGTAGTCCAGGCCCGCCGCCGCGAAGGCACCATCCCGCAAGCGGGCCATCGCCGCCATGGCGGCCTGCCGCTGCGACGGGGCGGCAACCGCCCGGGCGTAGGCCACAGGCTGCTCGCCATCCGTGAGCACAAACAGGCTCAGGGGCGACTGTCGCGCCACAAACCTTGCCGCCGCGGGCACCACCAGCGCATGGTGCTGGAGCCGCAGGGGCGACTGCTCCAGCACGAACCACCAGGCAGCAGCTCCGAGCCCCAGCAGCATCAGCGCGGCGGCCAGCACGATCGCCACGAACCGGCGGGCCTTCATGCACCCCAAGCAGGATGGGCCCATCCTGCCCGCTACCAACACCGTGAGCCTTCCGACCAGCATCCGGGCCCGCGACCTGCACAGGCGTCTGGCGGCCGGCGAACCGATCCAGCTGGTGGATGTGCGCGAAGACGGGGAACTGGACCTGGCGCAGCTGGCCATGCCGGTGGTGCATCTGCCGCTCAGCCGCTCGGAGGCCTGGCTGGCAGACCTGGAGCAGCGGCTCGAACGGGACCGACCAGTGGCGGTGCTCTGCCACGCCGGCGTCCGCAGCTGGCACTTCGCCTGCTGGTTGATGGAGCAACACGGCTACCCCGAGGTGTGGAACCTGCAGGGGGGCATCGACGCCTGGAGCGTGGAGGTGGATCCATCCGTGCCGCGCTACTGACCGGTGGCCCGCGGATGACAGGCGCCCCGCCAGGCTCTGAGAAGATCCCTACGATCCAGCCACTTCCGCCCGAGGCGCGGCGCCGCCTTGCCCACTGTCCACGCCAGCACCCAGCGCCCGCTGAACCCCGGGGAACCGGCGCTCACCCGCCGCCAGCGGGAGGTGCTGCAGCTGGCGGTGCGGCATTACGTGGACACCATGCAACCGGTGGGCAGCCAGACCCTGGTGCGACGCTTCGGCCTGCCGGCCAGCCCCGCCACCGTGCGATCGGCGATGGGGGTCCTGGAGCAGCGAGGCCTGCTCACCCAGCCCCACACCTCCGCCGGCCGCATCCCCAGCCAGTGGGGCTACCGCGTGTATGTGGACGCCCTGCTGCCGGCCCCCGGTGCCGTGGCCCTGCAACTGGAGCGGGAGCTGACCGGCCTGAGCCTCCAGTGGGCCTCCCTCGACGACCTGCTGCTCCGGCTCAGCCGGCGGCTGGCCGAGCTCACCGGCCTGCTCAGCCTGATCACCCGGCCGCGCCCCAGCCAAGCGGCCCTGCGCTCCCTGCGACTGGTGCCGGAAGGGGATCGGCTGCTGGTGTTCCTGGTGGAGGGCGCCGCCTGCACCACCAATCTCAACCTGCGCCTGCCGGCCAGCGGCAGCGCCGAACTGCCTGCCCTGGAGCGCTGGGCCAACCAGCAGCTGGCGGCCCTGAGCGGCAACCTCAGCTGGAACCAGCTGCCGCGCGAGCTCCAGGGCAGCGGCGGCCTGCTGCGCCAGGCCCTGGAGAGCCATGCCCAGCTGCAGCGCCAGAGCAATGGCCACACCTGGGCCTCGGGCCTGGGCGGCCTGCTGGGCCAGCCCGACTTTCAACAGGGATCTTCGCTGCTGCCCCTGGTGCAACTGGTGGAGGCCAATCCCCAGCTGGTGCTGGGGGCCGGTGAAGCGATCTGGATCGGCAGTGAGCATCCCCAGAGCGCCCTGGCGGGCTGCTCGGTGGTGCAGGCCAGTTACGCCATCCCCGATGGGGGCCAGGGCCAGGTGGCGCTGGTGGGACCGATGCGCATGGCCTACGCCACGGCGCGCGCCGCAGTGCGGTCCGTGGCGCGGGTGCTGGAACGGCTGCTGAGCTGAGCGCGGTTCCCCGCCTCAGCCCCCCAGGGCTCCGCCCAGCCTGTCGGCCACGGTGTTCACGTCCTTGTCGCCGCGGCCGGAGAGGTTCACCACCACCTCGGTGCCGGGGGCAAGGCTGGGGCAGAGCTTCTCCAGCCAGGCGAAGGCGTGGGCCGTCTCCAGGGCGGGAATGATGCCTTCGAGC
>JBJTWP010000235.1:0-3470 GCA_046081805.1 Cyanobacteriota bacterium | reverse complement strand
CATCACGACGCTTGGCAGCCTGCTTCACGCCTGGCTAAAGCGGGAGGGTCGTCTTGTGATCTCCCGAGCCATGGCGCTCACTGCGGTCGCAGGTCCCCATGGCACCTGTCAACACCACCCATGGGGCCACCCATGGGTGGCCCCATGGCTGCGGATCAGCTATTGATCCCCATGGCTGTGGAGCGGCTGCTGATCCACCCCGCTGAAGGCCTGCGCTGACGCCAGACCCGCGTCGCCAACAAAGCGCCAGCCAGCAGGCCCATCGGTAGCCATGCGCACTGCGCCGGTCTTCCCGGCCATTCAGAACACCGTCAACCCGCCCAGCACAGGTGATGTCCGCTCGCCCGACCAGCACACTGGAGCAAGCGCCTCTGGCGCAGCAGATCCGGCGCCATCTCTTTTACAGCCAGGCGAAATCGCCGTCCTTGGCCACCGTCCATGACTACTACCGCGCCCTGGCGCTGGCGGTGCGCGACCGGCTCCTCCAGAACTGGGTGGACACCGCCGAGGCCTACACCGCCCAGGGGGTTCGCACCGCCGCCTATCTCTCCGCCGAATACCTGCTGGGCCCCCACCTGGAGAACAACCTGGTGAACCTCGGCATGCGCGAAGAGGCCGAACAGGCCTGCCAGGAGCTGGGTCTTGATCTGCAGGAACTGATTGCCACCGAACCCGAACCGGGTCTTGGCAACGGCGGTCTCGGGCGCCTGGCGGCCTGCTTCCAGGAATCCCTGGCCAGCCTGGAGCTGCCGGCCATCGGCTATGGCATCCGCTACGAATTCGGCATCTTTCAACAGCACATCGCCGCCGACGGGCAGCACGAGAGCACTGATCCCTGGCTGGCCAAGGGCAATCCCTGGGAGGTGATCCGTCCGGAGTGGAGCTACCCGGTGCGCATCGGCGACCAGACCGTGATCGGGGTGGCCTACGACACGCCGATCGTGGGCTACGGCGTGCGCACCGCCAACACGCTGAGGCTGTGGTCGGCCATGGCCCAGGAGGCGTTCGACTTCGCCTCCTTCAACGCCGGGGATTACACCCGTGCCGTGCTGGCCAAGGTGCGCAGCGAAACGCTGAGCAAGGTGCTCTATCCCAACGACGAACTCGACCAGGGCAAGGCCCTGCGCCTCAGCCAGCAGATCTTCTTCGTGAGCTGTTCGCTGCAGGACATGCTGCGCATCCTCAAGGGGCAGGGGCTGGCCGTCACCGACTTCCACCGCAAGTTCGCCGTTCAGCTCAACGACACCCACCCCGCCATCGCCGTGGCCGAGCTGATGCGGCTGCTGATCGATGGGGAGGGCGTCAGCTGGGACACCGCCTGGACGATCACCACCAGCAGCCTCAGCTACACCAACCACACCCTGCTGCCGGAAGCCCTCGAAACCTGGGGTGTGGCCCTGTTTGAGCACCTGCTGCCCCGTCATCTCGAACTCATCTATGAGATCAATGCGCGCTTCCTGCAGGTGGTGAGGCTGCGCCATCCCGGCAAGCCGGATCTGCTGCGTCGCATGTCGCTGATTGAGGAGGGCGAGCACCGGCGAGTGCGCATGGCCCATCTGGCCGTGGTGGGCAGCCAGCGCACCAACGGGGTGGCCGAGCTGCACAGCCAGCTGCTGCGCGACCACGTGCTCCGCGATTTCGCCGAGCTCTGGCCGGAGCGCTTCACCAATGTCACCAACGGCGTCACGCCGCGACGCTGGATCGCGGTGGCCAATCCCGGGCTCGCCTCCCTGCTCGATGAGGTGCTCGGAGGTGATCGCTGGCGCCGACATCTGGAGGATCTCGCCGGTCTGGAGCCCCTGCTCGACGACGGCGCCTTCCTGGAACGCTGGCAACAGATGCGGCACCAGGCGAAGCTGCGCCTGGCCCACCACATCCAGCGTGACACGGGGGTGCTGGTGGATCCGGGCTCCCTGTTCGATGTGCAGGTGAAGCGCATCCACGAATACAAGCGTCAGCACCTGGCGGCCCTGGAGGTGGTGCAGCGCTACCTGCGCCTGCGCAACGGTGAAGACCTGCCGCCCCGCACCGTGATCTTCGGGGGCAAGGCGGCGCCGGGCTACGCGATGGCCAAGCTGATCATCCGGCTGATCGTGTCCATCGCCGACACGGTGAACATGGATCCAGCGATCGGTGGTCGGCTGCGGGTGGTGTACCTGCCCAACTTCAGCGTGAGGGTCGGCCAGTTGGTGTATCCAGCGGTGGATCTCTCCGAGCAGATCTCCACCGCGGGCAAGGAGGCCTCCGGCACCGGCAACATGAAGATGGCGCTCAACGGTGCGCTCACGATCGGCACGCTCGATGGCGCTAACGTTGAGATCCGCGAGCGGGTGGGCGACGACAACTTCTTCCTGTTCGGCCATAACGCCGAGGAAGTGAGTGCCATGGCCGCCGCCGGCTACCACCCGATGCCCTGGCTGGAGGGCAACGACAGTCTGCGGGCGGCCATCGAGCTGATCGGCACGGGCCACTTCAGCGAGGGCAACCGGGAGCTGTTCCACCCCCTGCTCGCCAGCCTCACCAGCCACGACCCCTATCAGGTGGTGGCCGATGCGGCCGATTACAGCCGAGCCCAGAACGCGGTGGATCAAGCCTGGCGCAACCCCAGTGGCTGGGCCCGCTCCTCGGCCATCAACACCATGCGCTGCGGCTTCTTCAGCAGCGACCGCTCGATCCTGGACTACGCCGAGCGCATCTGGAATCTGCAGCCGGTGCCCGTGCCGCCAAGCCGATAGGGCAACCGATTGCAGGGGCGGCGGCCCATCGCAGGGGCGGTAGCCCATCGGCTGGGCAACCGATTCAGTGTGTCACGATTTCGGCACCAAAACGGGCCTGATTGTGTTGCAATCAACGCGCCGATCTTGCCAAGGGCGGCTGGAGCGTCCAGAACTGAATTCAGTGCACTTGATCGCCCTTGGCCCACTACCTCATTCCCAGGGAGAGCCATCCGGGTGAAGCCCGGGTGGCTGCGACGCCTGAAACCGTGCAGCGGCTCACGGGCCGGGGCCTGCGCTTCCTGATCGAGCGCGGTGCCGGCGCCGCCTCCGGCTTCCACGACCACGCCTACAGCGATGCCGGCGCCGAACTGGTGGATCCCGGCCACGACGCCTGGGGGGAGGTGCGCGGCGTGCTCTGCGTGCAGCCGCCACCGCCTGAGCGGCTGGAGCGGCTGAGCTCGGGCGCCCTGTTTATGGGCCTGCTCTCGCCGCACTGCGCCCATCACCTGGTGGACACCCTGGTGAACCGCGAGGTGTCGGCGCTGGCGCTGGAGCTGCTGCCGCGCATCAGCCGCGCCCAGGCCATGGATGTGCTCTCCTCCCAGGCGAGCATCGCCGGCTACAAGGCCGTGCTGTTGGCCGCCGCGGCCCTCAACCGCTACGTGCCGATGCTGATGACGGCCGCTGGCACGATCCAGCCACCCGCGCCCTGATCCTCGGGGCCGGCGTGGCCGGTCTGCAGGCCCTGGCCAC
>JBJTWP010000234.1:0-8235 GCA_046081805.1 Cyanobacteriota bacterium | reverse complement strand
CCCCAATCGCCTGCTCCGCCTCCTTCTCCTCCTCCTCGGCCTCGTCGGCCGCCATGCCCTGGGCCTCCAGCAGCAGTTTCAGACCGAACAGCAGAAACAGCCCTGCCGCCAGCCAGGGCACCACCCTGGTGGGCAGCAGTTCCCGCAGGCCGTAGCCCAGCCCCAGCGACATCAGGGTGACGGCCGTGAGCGCCGCGAAGGCCCCGAGAAACACATCGCGGCCACGGTGGCGTGCCGCCAGGATCAGGGCCATGAAGAAGGTCTTGTCCCCCAGCTCCGCCAGGGTGATGGCCGTGAGGCTGGCTCCAAACGCCGCCACGCCCGGATCCGTGGGAAGAGAAGTCGTCATGCCCTGACCCGCCGCAAACCCTGTGACGACGTGATGAGATTGCAACGCCCGTGGGCCCTTCCACAAGCAGCCCCCGGCGGTTGCCTCACGGACCTTCGATCGCCAGCAGCTGCCAGCCGCCACGGCCATCCAGGCGCAGCTCCCGCCGGTGGAAGGCGCGCAGGCTGGGGCGGTGCCCCACGCTGATCAGGCTGATGCCCGCCTCCAACAGCAGCCCATAGAGACCGTGTTCGCCGGCCAGATCGATGGCGCTGGTGGCCTCATCCAGGAGCAGCAGCCGCGGTCGGTGCAGCAGCGGTCGCGCGATCGCCAGACGCTGCTGCTCGCCGCCGGAGAGCACCCGCTGCCAGTCGTCCTCGGCATCCAGGCTCCGGTAGCGTTCGGCCAGATGCGCCAGACCCACCTGGCTCAGCAGCCGACGCAGCTGGAGCTCGCTGGCGGTGGTGCGGTGCCGGGGGAAGGTGAGCTGGTCGCGCAGGCTGCCCAGCGGCAGGTAGGGCTGCTGGGGCAGCAGCATCCACTCGCGCCCCGGCGGCAGGAGCACGGAGCCCTGCACCGGTTCCACCAGCCCGGCAAGCACCCGCAGCAGGCTGGTCTTGCCGCAGCCGCTCGGGCCACTGATCAGCAGCCGCTCGCCGGCGGGAATCCTCAGATCGAGCGCGTCGATCAGCAGCCCTCCCCCCAGGGGATGGCCCACACTCAGGCCGTCGATCACGGCCAGGTCTGGGGCGGCGGGGCAGGGCGGCAGGGGCGGGGCGGGGGCAACCCCCGGGCAGGCCTGCTGCAGTTCACTCACCCGCTGCAGGCTGGCGAACAGGCCGGAAAAGGCATCGGCCCGGTCGATCAGGAACGACAGGGCGATCTGCACCTGTCCGAAGGCGATGCTGCCCACGGTGAGCGCCCCCAACCCCATCCGACCGCTGAAGTAGGCGGACGCCAGGATCAGATAGGGCACGAACTGCATCACGAAGCCATAGAGACCACTGCTCTGGTTCACCAGCTCGCGCCAGCGGATCACCCGCTCAAGATTGCGCAACAGCCGCTGCAGGCGCTGCAACAGACCGAGGGCGACAACTCGCTCGCCCCGCAGCATCGCCACCCCCTCGGCGTGGCTGCGCAGATGCATCAACGCATAGCGGTAGTCAGCCTCCAGGCCCTGCTGACGCGCGCTGAGCCTGGCGAGCCGGCGCACCAGGCCGGCGATCGACCCATTGCCGATCAGGGTGGCCACGGCCAGGGCCAGCACCAGCCAGCCGCTGATTCTCAGCAGCACCAGCAGGTAGGCAGCCAGCGAGAGCAGGCTGGCGCAGAACCCGAAGAGCAGGTCGCTGGAGCTGAACGCCACCCGGTTCACGTCATCGGCAAGGCGCTGGTCGGGGTTGTCGATCGGCGGCTCAGGCCCGCCCGGGGTCGGGCGCTCCAGCCGGTCGTAACCATGGCGCCGCAGATAGCGGCGCTGCAGCTCCGTGGTGGCGGTAGCCCGCCACACCAGTGCCAGACACTGCTGGCCGTAACCGTTGGCGTACTGCAGCGGCAGGGTGAGAAGGTAGATGGCCGCAAGGCCCAGGGCCGAGGCCCAGAAGCGGGCTGCGCTGCGGACGTTCAGGGCGTCCATCACCGCTCCGTTGCCCTCGGTGAAGGCCACGTCCACCGCAGTGCTCACCACCAGCAGGGTGAGCAGGGCCAGCAGGCCCCACCAGCGGCGCCTCAGGGCCAGGGGCTGGCGGGCCGGCAGCAACGCCACCCCCAGCCCGCCAGCCGCGGCAACCAGCCCTGGGATGACCCAGGGCTGGCCGGGCAGATGCCAGAGGGCGAGGGCCGGCTGCAGGTAGGGGAAGGCCATGGTGAGCCGGGTTGGCCCCAGCAGGGCCAGCAGCAGCTGTGCCGCCGCGCCGATCACCAGCCCCGAGGCGGCCAGGGCCGCCAGCACCGCGCAGGCCAGCAGACCGCTCCCCCGCCAGGGCCCCAGGTGGGGGAACAGGAAGGCTCCGATCCAGTGCTGCCATTCCCTGAGGAAGGTGAGACAGGCGGGCGGCCCCGGTCGAAGCCGTGGCGCATGCCGGAGTGACAGGCCCTGCTGCATCGATCCAGATGCCCTGGTGTCAGGCGGACCGTACCCGCCGGGATCAGCTCAGCCTGGGCCGCCGCACCTCCGAGGGACTCAGGCCGAAGCGACGCTTGAAGTCGGCATTGAACAGGCTCCTGTGGCGATAGCCGCAGGCCAGGGCCACCGCGCGCACCGACAGCCGCTGCTCGGCGTTGCCCTGCAGTTGCTCCATGGCCTGGGTCAGCCGTTGCTCCCGGATCCACTGGCTGGGGGAGGTGCCGAACCGGTCGCGGAAGGCGTACAGCAGCGCCCGGCGCGAATACCAGCTGCGCGCCTCCAGGTCGCTCAGTCGCAGGGGCCGATGCAGGTTGGCGCGGATGTAGTCGATCAGGTCATCGAGGGCGGTGCCGCCCCCACGGCCGCAGTGAGGCCCCGGCGCGGCCTTTGGCTCCAGCAGGGCCGGATGCAGCCAGCTGGCGGCCAGGCGCAGCACCACATCATCCAGACCGAGCCGTTCCGGCAGCGCCGGATCGACGGCGGCACAGGCATCGATGTGGCGCAGCAGCGAACGCAGCGGCTGGCTGCGATGCGGTGGCAGCGTCTGCGGCGGAAACAGGGCCAGCTGGGGGGGAAGCCGGTCCTGATCCGGGTTCTCCCCCAGCATGGCCAGGGCTGCGCGGCGGATGGCCTCGGGCTGGAGATGCAGCACCGCGACGCTCAGGCACGAGGCGCAGCTGGAGCGCAGCGGCCCGTTGCCACAGGGCAGCAGCAGGGCGCTGCAGCGACTGAAGCTGGCGGTCCCGAGCGGGTCGAGCACCTCGCCCTCACCCTCCAGCACCACGCGCAGGGTCACGCTGGTGGCGGGCTCCAGCATGGCCTCGAAGCCGGTGCTGCAGTAGAACAGCAGCGGCAGGCTGCCGATCAGGAGCTCACCGCTGTACTCCCGGGATTCCCGTTCGGGGATGAGGGGCCGGTAGCTCAGCAGCGTGCCCGCCCGAGCCAGGGCCACCAGCCGGCTGGCCCCATCGCAGATGCGCTGGTGGTCGATGCTCTGCAGTCCAGGCAGCAGCAACGGCGGGCTGGGTTCAGCTGCCGCGCCGCTGTCGAGGTTGCTCCAGGGCAACAGGGCCGCTTCACCGGGTGTGACGGCGTTAGGGACCATGGGGGAACTCCTGCCAGGAATGAACCAGGCCGGCCTCCAACAGGACGACCGCCAGGGACGAGCCCGGGCCGCGCGAGCCGGGGCTGCGGGAGTCGGGCCGGTGTCCAGGGATCGGAGCCACGGGGTGCTCTCGCACGACTCAACACCAAAACACTGATGCTTTTTTTGGGGGGGCGGGGCGGGGCGGGGCGGGGGGATTGTATGGAATTCTTATCAAAAGGCATGATATAGGTTGATTTTTGTTATATTTAGAATATATTATTGTATCCATTGATTGCACAACCCTTGCAAGGTCCTCGGTGGCAGCAGGCGGGGCAGGGTGCAAACAGGGGCCGCTGCCATGGCCAGCCTTGCCCGCGCTGGCGGACCCCTGGGCTGGCCCAGGGGCCGACGCCTGGCCCTGAGCTGAGCCCACCCCACCCCACCCCGGTCCACCCCCAACCCCGCCCGCCGACGATGCCAACACCCGCTCCAACGCCGACGATCCCGCCGGAGCCCGCTGCCCAGCGCCAGGCCCTGCTGACGCTGCTTCGTCAGGAGCCGCGCGGCTCCGCCGGCCGGCAGCAGCAGCGGTTGCGGGCCCTGATCGGCGCCCTGGAGCGGGGGATGCCGGCCAATCTGGCGGCTCCGGGGAGCCTGGCCCAGCTGGAGGGGGTGTGGGAGCTGCGTTGGTGCAGCAGCCGCCAGCCCTACCTGGCCGTGGCGCCCTGGTTCGAGAACCTGCAACTGCTGGCCCCATCCCAGGGACGCGCGATGAACCTGCTGCGGCTGCCGGGGCTGCTGGGTCCCCTGGCAGCCATCGCCGTGGAGGCCACGATCCAGGTGGAGACCCCGGCCGCTCCGCCCGCTGGCAGCGCTCCCCAGCAGCGGGTGCAGGTGCGCTTCCGCCGGGGCGGCTGGCTGGGACCGCCGCTGGGAACCGGCCGGCTGCAGCTGCTGCGGACAGTGCACCAGTCCTTTCCGGCCTGGCTTGACATCACCGTGCTCGATGAGGAACTGCGGCTCTGCCGCGGCAATACCGGCACCCAGTTCGCTCTGCTGCGCCGCAGCGAGCTCAGTCTGGAGGAGCTACTGCCACCGGGGTAAAGCCTGCTGGAGCCGCATTGAGGCGCTGGGCAGGCCCGCTGCACCCGCGTTCAGAGGGGGAACAGTTCGGCGGGCAGCCCTGGGGGGCTGGCTGGTGCGCTGCCTGCTGGGCTGGCTGGCGCCAGGCTGGGGCCGCGTTTGACAACCATGCCGCCATGACCGTGCAGCAGCGCCGAGACCTGGCGTTTCTGGTGCTGGCCGGACTGTTTCTCGGCACCATGGGGATGCTCAACATCCTGGGGCTGACCCGATTCCTGCAGCTGGGAACGATTGGCTCCTGGCCGATTGTGGTGGCGGTGGGCGCCCTGCCTTACCCCGTCACCTTTTTGTGCACCGATCTGGTGAGCGAGATCTGGGGGGAACAGAAGGCCTCCCAGCTGGTGTGGGTGGGCCTGGTGCTGAACGGCTGGATGGTGCTGATTCTCTGGCTGGGCGGGGTGCTGCCCGGGCTGGAGGGCGCACCCGAGGCCACGTTCTTCGACGTGCGTCGCCTCGCCTTTGGAGCCGTCGGGGCCTCGATGGTGGCCTACCTGGTGGCCCAGTTCACCGAGGTGCGCCTGTTTCACTTCTGGAAACGATTCAGCGGTGGCCAGGCCCTGTGGCTGCGCAACAACGGCTCCACCCTGGTGAGCCAGTTGGTGGACACCACCGCTGTGGTGATGATCAGCCACTACGCCAACCATGTGCTGCCGGTGCGCCCCACGGATCCCGTGCTGCCCCAGCTGGCCAGCTTCATCGCCAGTGGCTATCTGTTCAAGGCCGTGGCAGCCCTGGCCGACACGTTGCCTTTCTATCTGTTAGTGCGCTGGTTGCGCCGCTGGCTGGAGGTGCCTGGCGATGGCGCCGAACTGGTGGATTGACCCTGGTCATGGACTGACCATGAGCATCAACCGCCTGTCGGCGCCGCGACTCTGACCGCAGCCGCTCTGCATGCGGCAGAGCTGCCCGCCACCGAGCTGCTGCCGAGCGTCAATCGGCAGTGCCAACCCCGATGGGGATGAGCTGGATCTGCTTCTTGCCCAGCTTGATCTCGAACTCATCGCCGGGATGGAGACCGAGCTGGGCGGTGTAGGCACTGCCCACCAGCAGGTTGCCGTTGAAGTGCACCTTGGCCTGATAGCTGAGGCTCCGGCCGGCCTTGCCCCGACCCTTGGCGGCAGAGCCGCCGAAATTCATTCCCTTGGCCTCCAGCAGCGCCTCATAGAAGGCGGTGAAGTTCAGCCGCTCCGTGCCGTCCTTCTTGCTGCTGACGTAGCCGCAGCTCCGCACCAGATCAGACTTGGAGGCATCGCCTAGCTCCTTGACCTTGGCGAGCAGTTCAACACCGGTGAGCATGGCCCGAGGGGGAATGAAGATGCTGTGATTGTAGTCGTTGACTGGATCCGATGTCAGCCATCTTGTCGGCTTTAGCCGAAATCCATCCACGCCCAGGCGGCAGAGGCTGTCATTGGGCTTGCGGGGGACCTGGCGTCAGCGGAGCAGGCTGCCGCAGTGATGCAGCAGCCACTGCAGGTGCAGCCCTGAGCGCCTCAACCAGCAACGGTTGATGACATGGCCGCGCCCAGGCCAGTCGGTCCAGATCCGTCGATCCAGATCCACCAATCTCATGTCCATGGAGCTCACCGGCTGGGGCTCAGCTCGCCATTGCCGTCGCAATCGTTGTGGCCCTGGGTCAGCAGCTCCTGCGCCCTGGCATGGGAGCCGAACTCCCGGCAGCGGTAACGGCGCCCTCCAGCCGTGGTGCCATCGGGACGGGGGGCGCTCCGATGGCGGCGGCGGCGGACGTCCCAGGGGCGGGTGATGCCACCCTCGATCTGCCAGATGCCATGGCGGCGCCGGCTGGCGCGGTATTCAGCCTCCAGATAGTCCCCGGCGTCACAGCCGTCCAGGTACTGGCGGTCAACAAAGGCCAGGCCGTCCTCCACCAGCACCAGGTTGATGTTGATGTCTGCGATCACCTCAGCCACGGTGCGACCATAGCGATCGGTGGTCTTGACCTCCAGCGACACCTCCCGGCCGATCGGCAGGCGCTGCTGCAGGTAGGCCCTGGCCTGCTGGCCCCAGGGGCTCTGGGCTGTTTCCGGTGCATCGATGCAGGCCAGCCGCACGGTAAGGGGCTGACCGTCGCTCTGGAGCACGCGCAGGGTGTCGCCATCGCCGATGGAGAGCACGCTGGCCCTGACGCTCTGGCCTTGGACCTCAGCCGGCCAGGCCACGGACGCCCCGAGCGCGACAGCCAGCAGAACCCACCTGACCCTCAAGGATTTGGGCCGTCGTCAAGGGCCTGATGGAATTGGTGGCGATGGACGCAGTCTCCCCTCAGCATCAGCTGCTCTGAGAGCTGCATCGGAAACAACGGACTCCCAGGCACCCAGAGCTCACAGCTGTCGCTGTGGTCTTCGTAGTAGTGGGGATCGCAGGTGATGCGCAGCTCTTGATCGAGGCCGGGCTGGGTCCACTTGAAGTCGCACGCACCGATCCGCGTGGCGCTGCAGCCGGGTGGCAGGAGTTCGGGTCGATCGAGGATGGCCTCCAGGTCGGCAAGGGTGAGCGGCGGTGGCTGCAGTTGGGTGATCACCGCCTTGATCGCATCGAGGTCGTGGAGGCCATCGTCGAGGTCGAGGCCCTTGATCTCCGGCTCGTTCTCCACGGCAGCAACCGCTTCTGAGCGGGCCTGCTCGCGCTGCTTGCGGTTGGCGAGGGTGGCCTGGGCGATGGACCTGGAGGCCTTGGCCAGGATCGGTTGCAACTTACCAACGATGTTCTCGAACGAGGCGATGCGTGCCTTGAGCGCCTTGTAGACATCGGCCTCCACCGTGCCGTCGAGGTGGAGGTTGATGATCTGCATCTGGTCGTGGGTCTGGCCGATGCGGTCGATGCGGCCGATGCGCTGCTCCACCCGCATCGGGTTCCGGGGCATGTCGTAGTTGATGATGGCACCGCAGAACTGGAAGTTGAGGCCCTCCGCAGCCGCATTGGTGCAGAGAAGGATCTCGGCTTTGCCTGCCTTGAAGTCGCGCTTCACGTCCTCGCGGCTGAGGTTCTTCCATGTGCCGCCACGCTGCAGAAGCTCACCGCCCCGGCCTGTGAAGCACATCAGGCTGGTGCGGCCAGCCTCGATCAGCAGCTGCTTGAGGGCATCCACCGTGTCGGTGTACTGGGAGAAGACGATCACCTGCCGGTAGCCCTGGCTCTGCAGCTGCTCGATGGCAGCCAGAAACTCAGCGCCCTTGCTGTCGCTGCCCACCAGGGGCCTGGCCTGATCGAGCAGGCCGGCGATGGCATCGAGCTCGTCCTGCACGGACACCTCCTCGAACGCGTTCTGGAGTCCCTCCAGATCGAAGGTCTGCTCTCCGCTGCTGTCATCGTCCTCCGCGGCAGCGGCGTCTTCCTCCAGCTGCTGCTGCTGGCCGGCCATGCGTTTCTCCAGCGTGGCCACCAGGGCCGCGACGCTGCTGGCCAGGCGGCGGCGATAGATGGTCATCACGAAACCCACCGCCGACATCTTCTGGCCGGAGGCCCGGGCGCACTGGGTGGAGATGAAGTCCTCCACGGCGTCGTAGAGGGCTCGCTCCTCGGGACTGATCGGCA
>JBJTWP010000233.1:0-4215 GCA_046081805.1 Cyanobacteriota bacterium | reverse complement strand
CATCTGCACCAGGGTCTCCAGCAGCTCAGCGGAGTCATCGGGCACCACCGTCATGAACAGGGCGTAGCGGCCGGTGCGGCGGCGCAGCCGCTCGGCGAAGGCCGGCAAACCATCCCAGCGCCCGGGGGGCGCCGCTACGCCGGCCTGCTCCAGCAGCCGCCGGTTGGCCATGGTGATGCGGGCGGTGAGATACCAGGGGATGGCGAACTGCTGCCCGTCCTGACGGCCCGACTGCCAGATCGCGGGCAGATAGCCATCGGCCGCATCAGCCGGCAGCACCCCGCTGAGATCCAGCAGACCCCCCTTGCTGGCCAGGTTGGCCGCAAAGGGCGGGTTCAGGTTCACCAGATCGGGGGCCGTGCGGGCAAAGACCGCCGCCAGCAGCTTGCGCTCCACCGAGGCCCAGGGCACATCGGTCCAGCGCACCCGCCAGCCGGGCTGCTGGCGCTCCCAGGCGCTGATCACGCCGCGGATGTAGGCGTTGAACCGGGGCGCCAGATCCAGGGTCCAGAACTCCACCACCCGCGCACCCTCAGCGGCGGGGCCCCGGGGCCTGCAGCCAGTGGCCGCCAGCACCGCCGCGGCGGGTCCCCCGGCCAGGAGCTGGAGCAGGTGACGGCGGCGCATCGGCATCGTTCAGCCGCGCAGGCCGGCAGTCTGCTGGCGCCAGAGCAGCAACTGCAGCGAACAGAGCATGGGGGCCAGCAACCCGGTCAGCAGGCTCTGGGCCAGCAGCGTGCGCAGCAGGGGTCGGCCCGCCTCCCCCAGCCAGGCGAACTGGGCCAGCAGCGTACCGCCCAGCAGCAGCGTTCCCAACAGCGCCAACAGGCCGAGGCTGAAGCTGCGCTCGATCCTGGTGCCGCGCCGGCCCAGCCGGCCCCACCACCAGCCCAGCACGACGAGGGCCGGCACCAGGGTCACCGGGCCCAGGTGCAAGCCATCCAGCACCAGGGCCAGCGCCAGGCCCGCCCCGGCGCCGGAGACCGGACCATCCACCAGCGCCCAGGGCAGCAGCCACAGCACCGCCCAGGCCGGGGGCACCCCATCCAGCCGCAGGAAGCCCGGGGCCGCCAGGGTGAGCAGGGGCACCAGCAGGCCCGTCGCCGCGCACCAGCCCTGGCGATGCAAGGCCGCCATCAACGCCGGCCCGTGGGCACCTGCACCCAGTCGACGGCCTGGACCGGCGCGCTCAACTGCAGCACGGCCTCCGTGGCCGGCACAGCGCGGTCATCGACCATCTGAATCACCCCCACCGTGAGGTTGGGGGGCACCAGGGTGCTGGCCGGGGATGTGGCCACCAGATCGCCGGGCCGGGCGCCGGGATCCTTCTCCAGGAAGCGCAGCACGGGCCGCGATGTGCCCACCCCGGTGAGCAGGCCATGGCGGCGGATGCGGGGCACCCAGACGCCGATGCGGCTGTTGCCATCGGTGAGCAGCTGCACGCGGGCGGTGGTGGGCGTGATGCTGGCAACACGTCCCAGGAGACCACCGGGGGCCAGCACTGGATCGCCCGCCCGCACCCCATGGAGGGCGCCCTTGCCGATCAGCAACTGCTGCCACCAGCCCCCGGATTCGCGGGAGATCACGGGGGCCCCCACCAGCACCGGATCAGCCTGCTGCAATTGCAGCAGCTGGCGCAGGCGCCGGTTGTCGGCTTCGAGCTGGGACAGACGCATCTGATCGCCGAGCTGCTGGGCCGAGCGCACCCACTCCCCCTGGGCACTGCCGGGCCAGAAGGGACGGGTGAGCAGGGCATAGAGATCGCTGAAGCCCGCCCCCTTGCTCAGACGCACCGCCAGCAGCGCCAGCAACAGCAGCAGCCAGGGCCATAACCAGCCGAGCGGCCGCAGCTGCGGAGCGCGGAAGCTGCGGCCGGTCTGCATCGCGCTCAGGCGGCCTGACGCACGAAGTCAGGGGTGTCGAGCACCCGCTCCAGACGCTTGTAGTCCTCCAGCACCATGCCGCAGCCCTGCACCACGCACAGCAGGGGTTCCTCGGCCACGTGGGTGAGGATGCCGGTCTCGTGACTGATCAGGTCGGAGATGCCCCGCACCTGGGCGCCACCGCCAGCCAACATGATGCCGCGATCGACGATGTCGGCGGCCAGTTCCGGTGGGGTGCGCTCCAGGGTGCGCTTCACCGCCTCCACGATCACGTTGAGCGGTTCGGCCATCGCCTCGCGGATGTCGCCGGCCCGCACGTTGATCGTGCGGGGCAGGCCGCTGAGCAGGTGCAGGCCACGCACATCCATCGAGGTGTTGTCGTGGTCGTCATCGGGGAAGGCCGATCCGATCCGGATCTTGATGTCCTCGGCCGTGCGCTCACCCACCACCAGGTTGTGGACTTTCTTGAGGTAGACGCCGATGGCGTCGCTCAGCTCATCTCCGGCCACCCGCACCGACTCGCTCAGCACGGTGCCACCCAGGCTCAGCACGGCCACTTCGGTGGTGCCGCCGCCGATGTCCACGATCATCGTGCCCACGGGCTCGGTGACCGGCAAGCCGGCACCGATGGCGGCCGCCACGGGCTCATCAATCAGGTGCACCTCGCGGGCACCGGCCAGCCCCGCCTCGCGCACGGCGCGACGCTCCACCCCGGTGACGCCGCTGGGAATGCCGATCACCAACCGGGGCGCCACGATGCCGCGGCCCTCGTTGCCCTTCTGGATGAAGGTCTTGATCATCTGCTCAGCGGCGTCGAAGTCCGCGATCACACCGTCGCGCAGGGGACGGACGGCGCGGATGTTGCCGGGGGTGCGGCCGAGCATCAGCTTGGCCTCGTCCCCCACGGCCAGGGGCACTCCCTTTTCGAGATCCAGGGCCACCACAGAGGGCTCCTGCAGCACGATGCCCTTGCCGGACACGTACATCAGGGTGTTGGCCGTGCCCAGATCGATACCGATGTCGCGGGAGAGCTGGAAGCGACGAAAAAACACGGAGCACCGGCCTGCATCAGCTGGATCATAGGTGGGTGTTACAGACGGCCCCCTTGGTGGAACTGCATCATTGACCCACCACCCTGGAGCATTGCCATGGGCGTCAATTCCATCACCCTCGTCGGCCGGGCCGGCCGCGACCCGGAGGTGCGCTACTTCGAATCCGGCAGCGTCGTGGCCAACCTCACCCTGGCGGTGAACCGCCGCAGCTCGGGTGATGAGCCCGACTGGTTCAACCTGGAGATCTGGGGCAAGCAGGCCCAGGTGGCCGCCGACTATGTGCGCAAGGGCACCCTCCTGGGCATCATCGGCAGCTTCAAGCTCGACCGCTGGACCGACCGCGCCACCGGCGAGGAGCGCACCAAGCCCGTGATCCGCGTGGACCGGCTGGAACTGCTGGGCTCCAAGCGCGACAGTGAGGGCGGCATGGGCGGCGGTGGCGGCGGCTTCGGCGGCGGCGAGCCGAGTGAGGAGGAAGTGCCGTTCTGAGCGCCTGCGCTGCGGCGTGCTGGTGGGGTCGTCGGCCCCGCTGGCGCGAGGGCCGGCGACCCCCACGCAGCACACCACAGCAAGCCAGTCAGGGGGCCGGGCTTGCTGATCCGGGGATCAGCAGCCGTAGGGCTGCCATCCCAATGGCGCCTGCAACCGGAACCTGAGGCCCCGAGGGGTTTTCTGCCGAGCAAAAGCCCCGCACGGCGTTGGCGGCGGGGCTTTTTCTGGAGTGACTGGCGTGGCATGGCTGCTGAATCAAGCCAGCTCAGCTGGTCGTGCCGCTGAGGGCATGGCCTGATCCCGACCTTGCGTCAGCGGGGCGGGCGTGGCCATCCCCCAGCGGCACCAGCGCTCAGTAGCGGTAGTGCTCGAGCTTGTACGGACCCTCCACCGGCACGTTGATGTAGGCGGCTTGCTCGGCGGTGAGCTCGGTGAGCCTGGCGCCGATCTTCTCGAGATGGAGGCGGGCCACCATCTCATCGAGGTGCTTGGGCAGCACATACACCTCCTTGGCGTACTGGCTGCCCTTGGTGAACAGCTCGATCTGAGCCAGCACCTGGTTGGTGAAGGAATTGCTCATCACGAAGCTGGGATGGCCGGTGGCGCAGCCCAGGTTCACAAGCCGGCCTTCGGCCAGTAGCAGGATCTTGTTGCCGCTTGGCAGGGTGATGTGATCCACCTGGGGCTTGATGTTGTCCCAGGGGTACTGCTTGAGCGAGGCCACATCGATCTCGTTGTCGAAGTGACCGATGTTGGACACGATCGCCTGATCCTTCATCTGGATCAGG
>JBJTWP010000232.1:0-6231 GCA_046081805.1 Cyanobacteriota bacterium | reverse complement strand
ATCGAGAAGCCGTCGCAACCGGCGGTCACTCCCACCAGGCCGGCCAGAATGCCGTTGACGGTCATGCTGAGGTCAGGCTTGCCGCCGATGAACTGGCTGATGAGCGTTGCTGAAATACCACCGCCGGCACCTCCGAGGGTTGTGGTGACGGCGATGTAGGGAACCTGCTCGTTCAGGGCGAGCATCGAACCGGGGTTGAAGCCGTACCAACCCAGCCAGAGAATCAGACAACCCAGGGTGGCGATGGCCAGGTTGTGACCTGGCATGGCCTGGGGTTTTCCGTCGACGAATTTGCCGATGCGGGGTCCGAGCAGGATCGCACCGACCAGGCCGGCCCAGGCGCCGAAGGAATGAACCACCGTGGAGCCGGCGAAGTCGATGAAGCCCAGTTTGTTGAGCCAACCCTCACCCACATTCCACTGCCAGGAACCGGAGATCGGGTAGAGGACACCGCAGAGGATCAGTGAGAAAATAATGAACTCACCGAACTTGATGCGCTCAGCCACAAGGCCGGAGACAATCGTGGCTGCGGTGCCTGCGAAGGCCAGCTGGAAGAGGAAGTCGACACTGGGAACCAGCTTGCCTTCAGTGACCATTTCAGCGGTGACGGTGGGATCGAAAAAGAGCCCACCGAATTTGAACCAGCCTGGAATCACCCAGCTGGCGTTGTACATGATCTTGTAGCCTATGACCCAATCGGCGGTAGCTGCCAGGGCAAAAACAATCAGGTTTTTGGCCAGGATGTTCACGGCATTCTTCTGTCGGCAGAGCCCGGCCTCCACCATGGCGAAGCCGGCGTTCATGAAGATCACCAGCGCGGCGCAGATCAGGACAAAGCCGTTGTTAGCCAGGAAGGCCGGGGTGAGTTCGGGCAGATCAGCGGCGCGGGCGCTGAGGTTGAACAGGCCGAGGCCCATCAAGGCGATGGGAATGCAGGCCAGCCAGGTGAGGGTGCGGTTGGACGACAGCCCGCGAAACTTGCGAAGCAGCAGGGCAGGGGCATCCAGCAAGCTCGCTTCCTGGAGGCTCCGCGGCTGACGCCGCCGCGGCTGAGGCGAGGCAACGATCATGACGGTGGTATGGGGATTCCCGGCGGGAACAACCGCCGATGGCGCCGATGATTTGCCAACCCAGGCCCCCTCTTCGGTAACTGCCGCTACACAACCCGAAACTCATCTGGATGTGTTAATCCCAGGGCGTCAGCAGTTTCGACACTTTGCGTGCAGTCCGATACCGATTGACCCGTGTCGAAACGTGACGGTTTTAGCAAAATGTCCATGATGGACATCTTGATCGCATTAGACAGGCACCGGAGGACAAAACGTTGGGCGTGGGTCGCCACCCCGCCGGAAGTAGCCCACCGCAGGGCGAAGCAACGCTCCTTTCCACGAAGCGGACATCACCACTCCCTCCCTTCGAGGTTCCTGTCATGGCAACCCAACTCCGTTACCGGGGCGTCAGCTACGACCCCTCTCAGCACGAACAACTCTCCGATCAGCCGGTGGAGCACACCTACCGCGGTCGTCATTTCGATGCCGCCACCCGTCATCAGCCGACTCCCGTCAACGGCGAGGCCGAGCTGCACTATCGCGGCAGCGTCTATCACCATCGCCAGGCCGAGGCGGCCTGGCAGGTGAATCAGGGCTGATCAGGCCTGCCCATGGCCGGTGCTGAAACCAGCACCCCGCCCACCAGGCCTCCGGGCTTCCGGAGGCCATCCAGAGGGGGCAGCCCCAGGCCGCTCCCGCCAATCCCCTGGGAACTGGTAGCGGTTGCCACCACGTCGCCCACCCTGCCGGTGCCTGAATAGCTCCAGCGGGGTTTGTTGTTGTGGATCTGGCCGTTGCCGTTGTTGATCGTGATGCTCGCCTGGTTCCCCTGAGCGTGCACGGTCTGCTCTGGCTTCAGACCCACTTCGACGCCAGCGAGTGGGAGTCCGTCTGCTCCGGCCAGGCCCGGCTCCACACCGAGGGCCTCTCGAGCCTCTGCCGCGATGCCCGGAACGCCGGTCTGCAGGTCACCCAGGCCTCCGCCTGAGCGCTCCGGACCGGCTCACTCCACCACCCAACCATCGCCTCTGGAACTGGGAATCGAGCAGTGGGCAGTACTGGCCGCTACGCCCCGCCTGGGAGCTGCGCTGGCGATGTGGTGAGCTGAACACTGTTGTGCCTGCGGTTGCGGAGGTTCCGGGTTGAACGACCAGCAGCTCCTGGACCAGTTCGAACAGGACGCACGGGCCGACCAGGAGTTCGTGGTGCTCACCCTGGCGGCGGGCATGATCGCCAGCCTGGGACTGCTGGCCAACAGCAGTGCCGTGGTGATCGGGGCGATGCTGATCGCCCCCTGGATGCTGCCGCTGCGGGCAATCGCCTTTGCGATCCTCCAGGGTCGGCTGCGGCTGGTGGCCACAGCGATGCTCACCCTGCTGCTGGGGGTGGTGCTCACCGTGCTGCTCTCGCTGGTGCTCGGGCTGGGCGTGGGTCTGCCGATCCTGGGCTCGGAGGTGGCGGCCCGCACCCACCCCAACGTGCTGGATCTGGGGGTGGCCCTGGTGGCCGGGGCCATCTCCGCCTATGCCTCCGTGCGCGCCAAGGCCCTCTCCTCGCTGGCGGGAACGGCCATCGCCGTGGCCCTGGTGCCACCGGTCTGTGCCTTCGGGTTGCTGCTGGCCAGAGCCCAGTGGGCTGGGGCCCTCGGTGCCGCTCTGCTGTTTGCCGCCAACCTGCTGGGGATCCTCAGCGGCGGCCTGATCGCCCTGGCCATCACCCAGCCAGACCTGCGGGTGAATCTCTGGCGCAGCCGGCTCGGGCTGGTGAGTCTCCTGCTCACCGCCCTGCTGCTGGTGCCGCTCAGCGGCAGTTTTCTCTCCCTGGTGGCCCAGGCCCGACGCACGGCGGCCCTGAACCAGGTGGAGCAGGCGATCACCACCTCCCTGCGCAACCAGACCCTCACCCTGGGCAAGGATGCCGAGCTGATCAATGTGCGCATCGACTGGGCCCAGAACCCGCCGCTGATCCGAGCGTCGGTGCGGGTCACCAACCCCCGGGTGCCCACCGCCCGCCAGGTGGCGGCGGTGCAGGCCTACATCAACAGCACCCAGCCGATCCGCTACCGCCTGGTGGTGCAGCGGGTGTCGGTGGATGTGATCGGGCCGGAAACCCAACCGAATCCTCCCCAGCGGCTGCCCGCCGAACCAGTGCCAGCGGCGCCGCCGCCGCCAACCGCCGCCGGGCCTGGGCCACCCCCTACGCCAGGGTTGCCTTCCCCGGGGGCATCAAAGGGGTCCTCTGGCCTTCCGGCCCTGGGGGCTTCCGGCAACCCGGCCCGGGATGACGCCGACGGGATCGAGATTCCCTGAGCGACGGGAAGGCAGGGGTGAGCGGCGGGTGAGAACCAGTGAGCGGAGGATGGGCGGCGGGCCGCCAGGGACCCACAGCCCCGGCCTCAGTTCTCCGCCTGCTGGGGCTCCTCGTTCTTCTGCTGGGGCTCCTCGTCCTGCTGGCCGCTCTGCTGATCGTTTTGCTGGTCGTTTTGCTGGTGGAGGTCGGCGCTCGGTGGGGAGGGGGAGGGCATCACCGCGCCGATCGAGCTGCAGAAGGCCAGGGGATCCACATTGGGCGCCACCCCCAGGGCCTTGCGCAGGGTGTCGAGCTGCTGCACCGACTGCAGATCCACGCTCGCCGCTGCCTGCTCGCAGGCCAGCTTCTGCAGCGCCGTCACGTTCGGTTTGCCGCAGCCCGTCAGCGCCAGGGCGGCCCCAGCCATAGCCCCTAAGCCACTCCAGCGCATCGTCGAGGTCGTCGGGATGGGCGCAGGCTAGACAGCCGGCGCCGGTGTCTCCGGGCCGGCCACCGGCTCAGAGCCCGAACCAGCGGCAGATCAGCAACGGCACCGTCAGGGTCATCACCACAGTGAGCGGCAGGCCGTAACGGGCCACATCGAGGAAGCGATAGCGGCCGGGGCCGAACACCATCAGGTTGGTCTGGTAGCCCACCGGGCTGAGGAAGCTCTGGCTGGCGCCGAACAGCACGGCATAGATGAACGCCCTGGGGGGCTGATCCAGGCCGGTGGCCAGCTGGCCGGCGATCGGGATCACCATCGCCACGGTGGCGGCGTTGCTCATCACCTCGGTGAGCAGGGTGGTGAACAGGAACACCGCAAGCAGGGCCGCGTACACCGGCCAATCCTTGAGGCCCACCAGCAGCTGGCGCGCCGCCCCCTCGGCCAGCCCCGTTTTCTCCAGGGCCACGCTGAAGCAGCCCAGGGAGCCCAGCAGCAGGATCACGTCGAGCCGGATCGCCCGCTGCAGTTCGCCCGAGCGCAGGCAGCCGCTGGCCACCATCGCCACGGTGCCCAGCAGCACCGACCCCACCAGCGGCATCAGCTCAAAGCTGGGCAGCAGGATCACCGTCAGGGCGATGGCCATGGCCACCCGTTTGCGGCCTACGGTGGGCAGGTCGTTCTCCAGCTGCTCCAGCACCACCAGGTCGTTGGAGATCTGCAGGCCACGGATCGCGTCCTTGGGGCCCTGCAGCAGCAGCACGTCGCCTTCGCGCAGCTCCACCCGCCCCAGCCGCTCCCGCAGCACCGCATTGCCGCGGCGCAGGGCCAGCACGGTCACGTTGTAGCGCTGGCGGAAGCGCAGCTCCCGCAGGCAGTCACCCGCCAGGGTGGAGCCGGAGGGCAGCAGCACCTCCACGGTGCGCTGGCTGTTGCTGGTGTCGCCAGCGCTGCCGCTGGCCGCAGCGCTGGCTGCATCGCTGGCCGCATCGGTGGGAGCCAACTCCACGGTGTGCTCCTGCTGCAGGCGCAGCAGGTCGTCGCGGCCGCAGCGCAGCACCAGCCGGTCGCCCAGCATCAGGGTGCGGTCGGCCAGGGGCGGCAGGAAGCGCTCGCTGCCGCGGTGGAGCTCCAGCACGTCCAGGTCGTAGCGGCGCTGCAGCCGGCTGCCATGCAGCGACTGGCCCACCAGCTCGGAGCGCTCGGGATGCGCACCTCAGTGAGATAGCCACTGCTGCTGAGGCTGCGGGTGAGGTCGTCGTCGTCGCGGCCCCGGTCGGGCAGGGAGCGGTCGGCCAGCAGCACCATCACCAGGCTGCCCACCAGCCACACGCCGATGCCGATGCCGCTGAAGCCGAACAGACCGAAGCCGCCGTAGCCAAGCTTGGCGCTCACCTCCGAGGCCAGCAGGTTCACCGAGCTGCCGATCAGGGTCATGGTGCCGCCCAGCACCGTGGCAAAAGAGAGCGGCAGCAGCACCTTGGAGGGGGAGATGCCGCGGCGGTGGCACCAGCCCTCCACCACCGGCAGCAGCGAGGCCACGATCGGGGTGTTGGGCACGAAGGCCGACACCGGCCCCACCACGGCCGCCATCAGGGCGATCATCCGCTTGGGACTGCGCACCGCATCGGAGCCGATCACCCCGCGCAGCCGATCCAGGGCGCCGGAGCGGAAGAGCCCGGCCGAGAGGGCGAACAGGCCCATCAGGGTGACGAGGGCCGTGCTGCCGAAGCCCCCCACGGCCTCGCTGGGCTTGAGCACGCCGGTGGCGATCAGCAGGCCGGCAGCCAGCAGGCCGGTGACCTCCGGCGCCAGCCAGCCGGTGATGAACAGCACCACCGAGCCGGCCAGCACCGCCAGGGTGATGGCACCCCCAGGCTGGCTGGCGGCGTCGAGAAAACCGGTCATTGATCAGTCAGCGCCACCAGGCAGTACGGGAGCGCCGGGGACATCCCGGCCAAGGCCGCACCATAACGCGGTATGTGAATCGGGATACTGGAAAGAGTGTCCCGGCGGTCGGCGCGCGACGCTCGGCCGCCGGGGCTGGCTCGATGGGTCGTCCCATGGACGGCCATCTCCTGGCCAGACGTGTGACAATCCGCCCACCCACGCGTCACCGCGGTACCGGATGCCCCGCTTTCCCTCCGTGTTCCAGGGCCTGCTGGCCTCCGCCCTGGTGCTGACCCCGCTGGCGGGCTGCGCCCCCGATGGGGGCTCCGGGTTGCAGAGTCCGAAGATGGCCGCCATCAGTGGCCGCGGCAAGCTGATCTGCGGCGTGGAGGGCACCCTGCCGGGCTTCAGTTTCGTCGAGCCCGATGGCACCTATTCCGGCCTGGATGTGGATGTGTGCAAGGCGGTGGCCGCCGCCGTGCTCGGCGATCCCGGCAAGGTGGAATACCGCAACCTCAACTCCAGCGAGCGCTTCGCCGCCCTGGCCAGCGGCGAGGTGGA
>JBJTWP010000231.1:0-9869 GCA_046081805.1 Cyanobacteriota bacterium | reverse complement strand
CGGTCTGGCTGAGCAGCAACCCCGTGACCATCCAGGCAAGCAATGCCAAGTGACGCAGATCCGCGACCGAGCAGTGTTGACGCAGGAAGCCGAGGAGTTCAGACTGAAGGCGGGTACGGGACACTGTTGAGCGCTGGTTTGGCTTGAGAACCCCCAACGTCTCACGGCTCCCTACCCGCCTATTGACCCGAGAGGGCCTGCGCGGCAGGCGATCCAAAGACCGTTTGTGCACCCGCTTCCCCTATTGGCGGCAGCGTCCCGACCTGTCAAGCCTGGGGAAATCGCTGTGACCCCCTGCGCTGCGGGGTCTTCTCGCATCACTTCGCCTCCTCCTGCGAATCTCAGGGTTGCCCATCGCCACTGGCGGCGGGACCGACAGATCCCTCAGGATGAGCCTGGTCTGCTGGCAGGTGAGCAGCGGGATGCATTCGGGTCCCGGGCGGCGATCCGTGGCCGCCTTCAGGACACCCCCGTAGGGTGATCGATCGCCGCCCTGTCCCCATCACCGCGCCCCGTTCCCGGCCCCCGATCCAGCGCCGTCGCCAGCCAGCTACGGCTGCCCCCGTTGCAGCCCGGGTTTCCGAGGCTGGCCTGCGTTCTCCCGCCACTCCCCCCGCCCCGCCACCGGATCCGGAGGCCGTGGCGGCCGCTGCGGCCTTCGCCGATCTGGGCCTGGGCGTGCCGATCGTGCAGGCCGTGGCGCGGAAGGGCTACAGCGCTCCGTCGCCGATTCAACGCCAGTGCGTGCCGGCGGTGCTGGAGGGCTGCGATGTGATTGCCGCCGCCCAGACCGGCACCGGCAAGACCGCCGGTTTCACCCTGCCGATGCTGGAGCGTCTGCGCCACGGCCCCCATGCCAGGGCCAGCGAGGCTGGCGGCGTGGTGCGGGCCCTGGTGCTCACCCCCACCCGCGAGCTGGCGGCCCAGGTGGGGGAGAACGTGGCGGCCTATGGCTGCTACCTCGATCTGCGCAGCGACGTGGTGTTCGGCGGTGTCAAGATCAACCCCCAGATCGCCCGGCTGCAGAACGGCGTTGACGTGCTGGTGGCCACGCCGGGGCGGTTGCTGGATCTTCACCAGCAGGGGGCGCTGCGGCTGGATCGGGTGGAGATCCTGGTGCTGGATGAGGCGGATCGGATGCTCGACATGGGCTTCATCCGCGACATCCAGAGACTGCTGGCCCTGCTGCCGCCGCGCCGCCAGAACCTGCTGTTCTCGGCCACCTTCAGCCCTCCGATCAAGAGGCTCGCCCAGGGCCTGCTGCACAGTCCTGTGCACCTGCAGGCCACGCCGGAGAACCAGGCCGCCCCCACGGTGGAACATCGGCTGCATCCCTGTGACATGGCGCGCAAGCCGGAGCTGCTCTGCCACCTGATCGTCAGCAACGGCTGGCAACAGGTGCTGGTCTTCGCCCGCACCAAACACGGCGCCAACCGCCTGGTTGAAAAGCTGAGCCAGGCGGGGCTGGTGGCGGCGGCGATCCACGGCAACAAGAGCCAGGCTGCCCGAACCCGGGCCCTGGCCGGGTTCAAGAGCGGTGAGGTGCGCGTGCTGGTGGCCACCGACATCGCGGCACGAGGCATTGACATCCACCAGTTGCCCCATGTGATCAACCTGGATCTGCCCAACCAGGCCGAGGACTACGTGCACCGCATCGGTCGCACCGGCCGGGCCGGCCATCCGGGCCAGGCGATCTCGCTGGTGGCGGCGGAGGAGTGCGAGCTGCTGGCGGCGATTGAGACGCTGATCGGCAGCCGTCTGCCCCGGCAGCAGGTGCCGGGTTACGAGCCCACGGTGCTCTCGGCGCCTCCCCTGGATCTCAGTGGTGGCCGTGGCCGCGGCGGCTCCCGGGGGGGTGGTCCGGGGCGGGGGCGCGCAGGGGTGCCCGCGGCCCGACGGCCCACGACGGCGCGCCGCTGAGCCGCAGGCTGTCGGCCCCATCTGGTGACCATCGCTACAGGCCGGCGCCGATCCCTGCGCTCGGATGGAAGGATCCTTCCTCCCGCCGACCCACGCCCCATGCTCTATGAGCCCGGATCCCCTGAGTGCCGCGTGCTGATTGACTGCAAGCTGCAGATCGAGAAGATGCTGCTCGCCCTGGAGCGCATTGAGAACAGCGACCACATTCGCGACCAGCTCAGGTCGGTGCATAACCAGCTGGAAGGCCTGCACGCCCTGCACCGCCGTCAGCCCGATTGAGCCGGGGATCCAGCACCTGGCAGGCGGCATAGGCCGCCGCCAGGGTGGCGATGTCGTGCCTGGTGTCACCGTGATGGCGGTGCCGCACCAAATAGCTGCCGCGCAGGTCGCGCAGGATGCAGCAGCCGCTGATCGTTTCCGTCACAACCGTCAGATGCTCCGTCATGGCAGCGGCCGGGAGAGGCAAGTCCTCTGTAGCCCAGGCCAGTGGTGCCGTCGTGTGTTGACCCTCACACAACACGCAACGTCATCGGGATCATGGCGAAGTGTTGCGTCTCCCACCGGCACGCTGGCCATGGGGTTGTCAGGTTCTGCGGCCATGCGGTTGTCAGGTTCTGCGGCCATGGGGGTGTCTGGTGATCAAGGCCTCAACCGAACCGCTCGCCCACCCGGCAGGCCAGCTGCTGCGCGAGCTGGGCCCCGCTGGCGCTCCGTTTCCCTTCCAGCTGTCCTTCCTGCACCAGCAGGGGACAGCCGCCGGTGGCCACCACCACGCCAAGGCCAGGTTCCACAGCCAGCACCTGAGCGGGTGACCCCGGCGGCGGTGTGCCCGCCTCGATGCCCCAGCGCTGGGCCAGGCGTACCCCCTCGGGGCTGAGCTGATCCGCCAGGCGTTTGACCAGAGGTTCGGTGGCGAGCAGTTTGAGCCGCTCCCCCCGCCAGTGTGTGTGTGTCCCCGGATAGAGCGCCATCACGCGGCGGTGGATCGCCAGCGCCGACTGGCTCCAGTCGATCTGGAAATCCGGCTTCGCCAGCATCCGCGCGTAGCTGAGCCCTGCCTCCGCCTGGGGCCGCACGTTCAGACGGGCGAGCCGTTCGGCCTCCGGCCCCGGGCCCGCCGCCTCGATCAACGGCATGGCCTCCACCAGCAGTTCCGCGGTGAGGGCCGCCAGCCGCTCTCCCAGCTGCTGGGCGTTCTCCAGCAGATTGATCGGGACCGCCCGCTCCAGCAGCACCGGGCCGGTGTCGAGGCCCTCCTCCATCGCCATGATCCCCACGCCGGTCTCGGGGTCGCCCTCCAGCAGGCTCCACTGGATCGGCGCTGCACCGCGCCAGCGCGGCAGCAGGGAGCCGTGGCCGTTCCAGCAGCCCAGGGGCGGCTGGGACAGCACCTCCGGCGGCAGGATCTGGCCGAAGGCCACCACCACCGAGACATCGGCGCCCAGGCCGGCCAGTTGCTTCTGCAGCTCCGGCTCCCGCCGGATCCGCCCGGGGGTGAACACCGGCAGCCCCAGCTCCAGGGCCCGCGCCTTCACGGGACTGGGCAGCAGCTGATTGCCCCGGCCGCGGCGGCGGTCGGGCTGGCTCACCACCCCCACCAGGCCGTGGCCGGCGGCCAGCAGCCCATCAAGGCTGGGCACCGCATAGGCCGGGGTGCCCCAGAACAGGATCTGCATCGCGGCGAGAGCCGGCCCTCAGGCCTCGCCGGTGATTGAGAGGCCGTCCACCCACACCAGCGGGCAGAGGCCATCGGGGGTCACCTTGGCGTCGCCTTCGAAGCCCACGATCGCGTTGAGCACGCTGCGGATGTCGCCGGCCACGGTGGCCGCCTCGATCGAGCGGGCCTCGCCGCCGCGCACCAACCAGCCGTCGAATGGCAGCGAGAAGCTGCCCTGGCTGGCCTTCACGCCGGCATGGAGGGCCGAGAGCGAATCGATCCACACGATCGGCGCGTCTGCCTTGAAGCGGTTCAGGCCCTGCTGGCCGCCGGAGCTGCCAGGGCTGGGGCCGATCTCGAACCAGTCGGGGCCGACGGACACCTTGGCCCCCAGGCCGGCGTGGCCAGTGGGCTCCACACCGAAGCTGCGGGCGGTGGCCTCCGAGTGGAGGAACTGGCGCAGCACGCCGTCCTCCACCAGGGCCAGGCGCCGGGTGGGCGTGCCCTCACCATCGAAGGCGGAGGCGCCGATGTTGCCGGGGTGGAGGCCGTTGTCGTGGATCGCCAGGAACGGCACGGCCAGCGGCTGGCCCAGGGATTCCCGGCTGCTCAGGCTCACACCATCCAGCACGGCGCGGGCGTTGAACAGGCTGCTGAAGGCCCCGATCAGGTCGAGGAAGGCCTCGGGGCTGAACACGCAGGTGTAGCGGCCCGTGGTGATCGGGGCGTAGTCGAGATGGCTGATCGTGCGCTCGGCGGCCTCATCGATGCAGCCCGCGATGTCGAGGTCTGGGGCGCCGTAGGCCAGGCGCACCGCCCCGGCGCTGCGGGGTTTCCGGCCGGTCTCCTCCGCCCGGGCGTAGAGGTACACGCAGGCGGTGGTGAGCTGCTGCTGGCGGCAGGCGCCGTCGCTGTTCAGATAGAGGCGCTCGCTGCTGCGCTCGGCCAGGCCGTTGTAGGGAACGGTGCCGATGGCGGCGTGGCGGCTGAGCAGGTCGGCCTCGGCCTGCTTCAGCGTGTCGAGGAGTTGCAGGATGCCCCGGGGCGGATGCAGGGGCTGGTCGAGCTCTGCCACCGGCGCGCTGGCCAGGGGCGAGAACTGGGGGGTGTCGCCTGGGTTGCCGAAGGCACTGGCGGCCTGGGCACCGGCCAGGGCCCGCTCCAGGCCGGCCTCCGACAGGTCGGAGGTGCTGGTGATGCCCACCAGGCCATCGCCGTTCCACACCCGCACGGTGATGGAGCTGCGCTGGGCGCCCTTCATCTGCTTGGCCTCGCCCCGGTCCACCTGCACGGAGGTGTCGGTGCTGCATGCCGCCCCCAGATCCCATTGCCGGATGCCCTGGGATGCGGCGAGCCGCTCCAGGGTGCCGCGCAGCTGGCTGGCGTTGAGGCCCGCGGTCACGCTGCTTGCCGTCATGCTCAGCGGCCCCCCACGGTGATCGAGTCCACCTTGATGTGGGGCTGCCCCACGGTCACGAAGATGCTGCCGCTCACCGAGCCGCAGAAGCCTGCCGCCAGGTCCAGGTCGTTGGCGCACATCGAGATCCGGGGCATCACCTCCTTGGCCTCGCCGATCAGGGTGGCGCCCTTCACGGGTTTGGTGAGCTGGCCGTTCTCGATCAGGTAGCCCTCCTCCACGGCGAAGTTGAACTGGCCGGTGGGGCCCACCGATCCGCCGCCCATCGCCTTGCAGTACAGGCCCCGGTCCACCGAGGCGATCAGCTGCTCGGGGGTGTGGGGGCCAGCGGCGATGTAGGTGTTGCGCATGCGGCTGGCGGCCGCGAAGGTGTGGCCCTGGCGGCGACCGCTGCCGGTGCGGCTGTGGCCGGTGCGCAGTTCACCGGCCCGGTCGCTGATGAAGCGCTGCAGCACGCCGTTCTCGATCAGCACGGTGCGCTGGGCCTCCATGCCCTCGTCATCCATGCAGAGCGAGCCGAAGGCGCCGTCGGTGAGACCCTCGTCGATGGCGGTGACGGCCGCATGGGCGATGGGCTCGCCCACCTTCTCGGCGAAGGGGGTGGTGCCGCGCTCCACCTGGGTGGTCTCCAGCAGGTGGCCGCAGGCCTCATGGAAGATCACGCCGCCGAAGCGGTTGGCCATCACCACCGGCATCTGGCCCGCCTCCACGTAGTCGGCGTAGAGCATGGTGCCGGCGCTCTCGCACACCTCCCGGGCCGACTGCTCCGCATCCCACTGGCGCAGGTCGTCGGGCCGGCCGGAGGTGCCGTAGCGGCGCCCCACGCTGGAGCGGTGCTCGCCATCGGCGGCCAGCACGGTCAGCCCCACCGACTGGTGCAGGCGGATGTCGTGGCCGAAGGTGCCATCGCTGGCGGCCACCAGCACCTCCTGCCAGTCGCGGGCATAACTGCCGCGGCGCACCTGCAGGTGCTGGCCGTGGCGCTCCAGCAGGCCGGTGCCCTGCAGCAGCCGGTCGGTGGCTTCGCGCAGCTCGGGGCAGCGGCTGAGCCAGTCGGCCTTGGCGGTGGCGAAGTCGCGCAGCGCCGCCAGGCCGTCGAAGCCATTGCGGCCATGGGGGCCGGCCTGCAGGCCGAGCATCCCGAGGGCCTGCTCCAGGGCGCGGCGCAGGCCGGCTTCAGAGAGGTCGTTCGTGCTCACGAAGCCGTCGCGCTCGCCGCGGAACACCCGGATGCCGGCGCCGGCCCCGAAGGCGGGGGTCACGCTGGTGATCGTGTCCTGTTCGGCCAGCACACCCAGGTGGTCAGTGCGCTCGAGGAACACCTCCACGAGATCGGCCCCGGCGGCGCGGCCGAGACCTAGCAAGGGTTCGAGCCGGCTGCGCCAGGCCCCGTCGAAGCGGTCGAGGCGGGGGATGGTGCCGGCGCTGCCGGGGCTGGCGGAGACGACCACAGGCGACGGGGGAGCGATGGAATGGGTCCTAGCAAGAGGGCCCTGGCCGTGGTGGCCGGGGCCCGGTGGGATCGCCGAAGCCGTCAGGCCCCAGCGGCGCTGACTCAGCGCACGGCGGGCTGGAGCTGCTCGCTGCGGATCGGCTGCATCAGGAACAACTTCGCCATCTCGGCCGCGTTCGCCAGCCAGTAGGGCAGCTTGCGCAGGGTTTTCAGCGGGGCGGGGGCATTGCTCGCGTCGGCCTGGCTGAGGGCGGCGTTGTTCTGAACGAGCTTCTCGAGACGATCCCAGAACTTGGGGTTCTTCACGTCGAGCACCACGGGGAACACCCGGGCGGAGGTCTCGTTGGTCTTGTCGATCACATACCGGTCGTAGGTGCGCGCATCGAGACCCAGGGACTCATAGAACTCCTTGCGCGCCACGTCGCGTACATACATGGTGGCGAACACCGCCAGCAGGAAGAAGCGACACCAGAGGCGGGCCTGCAGACCGCGCACGGTGTCGGGCTGGGCCTTCATCAGCGCGTCGAAGAAATCGCCGTGGCGGTTTTCGTCCTGGCACCAGTTCTCGAAGAAGTTGAAGATCGGGAAGATCTTGCTCTCGGGATGCGTCTCGAGGTGGCGGTAGATGGCGATGTAGCGCCAGTAGCCGATCTTCTCGCTGAGGTAGGTGGCGTAGAAGATGAACTTCGGCTTGAAGAACGTGTAGGCCTTGTTGGCGGTGAGGAAGCCCAGATCCAGCTGAAGGCCGAAGTCGCTCATCGCCTTGTTGAGGAAGCCGGCGTGGCGAGCCTCATCGCGGGCCATGTGGGCGAAGCACTCGGCCAGCAGTGGGTTCTTCAGCTTGATCCGACGGCTGAGTTCCTTGTAGAGAAGGAAGCCGGAGAACTCCGAGGTGCAACTCTGCTCCAGGAACTCGACGAACACCCGGCGGATATCGGGGTCGAGCTTGTCAGCCGCCCCCTCGAACTCCTCATTGCGCACGAAGTGGTGGCGGTTGTAGTCCTTGCGGAACTCCTCGCAGATGGCCTCCAGTTCGGCCTCATTCGGACGGAGGTCCATCGCCGCCATGGCGTCGAAGTCCGTCGTGTAGAAGCGGGGGGTGAGGATCGTGTCCTTCACCGGAGCCTTGATCGCCGGGGCCTCAGGGGTGCCCACAGCCTGGGCGCTGCCCATGGATCCGGTGGAGGCTGGGGCTGCGGCAGTCGCAGCGGCAGGAGGCACCATGGGGTGATCCATCATCAGTTGGGGCCATGGTAGGAGGCGCCCCCTGGGCCTGAGCCTGGTTGTGAACTAGTTGGGGCCGAGCCACTTCTGGCCATTGAGCCGCTGCACCAGCCGCGACACCAATAGGGCCAGGCTGGTCTTGCGTTCATCGATCAGAAACGACTCCAACAAGCTGGGAGGACCATCGCCCTCCGCCAGGGCCACAGTCTTGGAGCCATTGATGTCCTTGTCGCAGAAGCAGAGCCAGAAGCGGCGATCGCCAGGCAGGCTGCCGCGCACCATCCAGCAGGGGCTGCCAACAACTGGCATGGCTCCCTCCACCACCTCCAACTGCGGTGCCGGGCCGCCATAGGCCTGAACCTCCTTACTCAGGGCAGGCAGCAGCAGCTGGGGCAGGAACTGCTCAAAAGGCGTGTCCTCCGGCGCCGGGGGCTTGGCTTTGGTGGCCGCCGGCGCCTTGGCCGCCGCTGGATTCTCAGCCGCTGTGTTGGAGGGGGTGGGTGCGGGGGCTGCGCTGTCGGTCACCAGGCCTCAACATCCGATTGGGTGCTGGGACTTTAGGCAGCCCATCACGCCGATGGCCCCACGCTCGGGTGTCTACCGAGGGAGGGTGGGTGAACGCGCTTGCGAAGCCTGACGAACCCGCTGCGCCCGTCAGCCCCTGCTCTGGGCCTTAGAAACGGACCGTTGCAGGCAGAACGCTGGCCCTCCGCCCGCGCAGCCGCTGGTCCTCCGCCCGCGCAGCCGCTGGTCCAGGGCCCCGCAGCGGCTGTTCCGCACCCTGCCGCCTTGCCGCGACAGGCGGCTACCAGTCGTCCAGCGGGGGATGGCCCCAGTCCTCGCCGCCGCCGTGGGGCGGAGCTGCGTCAACAGGTTGGCGCTGGGGCGGCATCGGGGCGGCGACCGGCCGGGATCGACCAACCTCGAAAGCGGTTGGAGTGTTGGCCGCGACCCCAGAGCGGACCGCATGGGCAGGCCGTTGGATCACCCGGAACGGCACAGCCACGGTGGGAGCCGGTTCCCCCGCCGCGCGGCTCGGGCCGGCCGAAGCGCCGCTCGGCTCGCGCCACGGGGCGGAACCTGGTGCCGCTGCGGGGGTCGGCTCCGCATCCCGCCACGGTTCCCGCTCGGGTTGGCGCCAGCGGCTGGTGCCGCCGCTGGCCCTGCCAGCGCCGCCGTCAGGCCGCCGCCGTTCGCTCCACGCCAACCCTCCGGCCTGGCCGAGGGAAAGGCCCACGGCGGCGGCGCTGATCAGGGCGCCTCCGGAGGACGCCAGCGCCAGCCAAGCCCCCAGGGGCAGGGGCGCCGAGCGCCAGGTCAGCAGCCGCAGCGACAGCCGCGGCGCCGGATTGAGGGCCGCCAGCACCAGCACCGCCAGCAGCGGCGCCAGCAGGGGAACCAGCAGGAGGCGCCTGGCGGGGCTCATGGCTGGGCAGACCTGGCCCGCAGGCTGGATTGGGGGCCCTGCCAACGGCGCAGGTTTCCCACCTCAACCCCAAGGGCGTCGAGGATGCGGATCACCAGGAAATCCACCATCTCCTCCAGGCTGCTCGGTTGGTGGTACCAGGCCGGCACTGGCGGAGCGATGCGGGCCCCCGCCTCCGCCAGCGTCGTGAGGTTGCGCAGGTGAATGAGGTTCCACGGCAACTCCCGTGGCGCGATCACCAGGGGCCGGCCCTCCTTGAGATGCACATCTGCAGCCCGCTCAATCAGATCGGTGGCCACACCCGCGGCGATGCGTCCCACACAGCCCATGCTGGCCGGCAGGATCACCATGCCCAGGGTGAGATGGCTGCCGCTGGCGATCGTCGCCGCCTGGTCGTCCCAGCGGTGGCAGCGCAGTCGGCCGCTGCTGCAGCCGCTGCGCTGCCGCCAGAAGGCTTCCTGGTCGGTGGGATCAAGCGGCACGCGGATGCCGAGCTCGGCCTGCCACACGCGCATGGCGCCACGGCTGGTGACCAGGTCCACCGGCAGATCAGCCTCCAACAGCAACCCCACGGCCCGTTCCGCCAGGGGCTGGCCGGAGGCGCCGGAGACGCCGAGCACCACGGGCCGCTCAAGCGAAGCCATCGACGCGCTCAGAACGCCCCATCCAGGGCATCGTCGTCTTCGTTGGCGGCAGCGAAGCGATCGCTCCCGGCAGCGTCAAGGTGTTCTCCGTCTGGGGCTCCCCCGCCGCCGCCGGCTCCGGCGGCGGC
>JBJTWP010000230.1:0-7140 GCA_046081805.1 Cyanobacteriota bacterium | reverse complement strand
CCCCCAGGACTTCCGCATCACCACCCGGGTGGTGCCCGGCCAGCCCCTCTCGGCGTTTCTGGCCACGGCCCATGAATGGGGCCACTCGCTCTACGAGCAGGGACTGCCCCGCTCGGGCGACCACTACTTCCCCTGGCCCCTCGGAGAGGCCACGTCGATGGGGGTGCACGAGTCGCAGTCGCTGTTCTGGGAGTGCCGCGTGGCCCGCAGCCGTGCCTTCGCCGAGCGCTGGCATCCCCGCTTCTGCGCCGGCCTGGCCAGCGGGTCGGCCAGCGATCCCTGGGGGGGAGCCTTCGGCTTTTGGCGTGCCCTGAATCCGCTCCAGCCCGGCCTGATTCGGGTGGAGGCCGATGAGCTCAGCTACTGCCTGCACATCGTGCTGCGCTACGAGCTGGAGCTGGCCCTGTTGGAGCAGGAGCTGCCGGTGGAGGAGCTACCGCAGCAGTGGAACCGGCGGATGGCAGAGCTGCTGGGAATCCAGCCCCAGACTGACTCCGAGGGGTGTCTTCAAGATATCCATTGGGCAGAAGGACTCTTCGGCTACTTCCCCTCCTATGCCCTGGGTCACCTGATCAGTGCCCAGATCAGCGAAGCCATGGAGCGCGACTTAGGGTCCATCGACCAGCGGTTGGCCAGTGGCCAGGCAGCGGCTCTGCTGGACTGGCTGGGGCAGCGGGTTTACCCGCTGGGGCGCAGCGTGAATGCGGCAGACCTGGTGGAACGGGTGAGCGGTGAACCGCTGAGCGCCACGGCGTTCCTCAGCTACCTCAGGCACAAGCTTGAGTCGCTCCAGCACGCACCCAGGGCCTGAGTCCGGGCTGGCTGGGTAGAATCGAGCGACGTGTGGCGACCCGGTCAACGACCGAGCTGGCGATCCGGGTTGGCGACATTGGTTTGCGACACGCTCCTGGTCTTCAGCCGCCCCTCCTCCCCATGGTCGACTGTCACCAACCCCCGCCAGACGCTGATGGGGCTCTCGGCGGATGTCCACGGTGTTGAACGCCCGCTGGCCGCACTGGCGCCTGCTGGCTGAGGAGGCCGGTGACCTCGCCTTTCTGGGCGATCCAGACTTCGCCCTTCAGTGGGCCTCAACCTCCCTGGGGAGCTGCCTGGGGCTGCGGACCCAGGAGCTGCTGGGCCGCTCGATCCACGAGCTGCTGCTGGCCGAGGACCAGGCGCCATTCCGGACAGAGCTGCGGCGTGCCCTCGACGTGGGCACCGCCAGCCTGCGCTTCCGCGGTCGCTTTCGGCTCACCAGCGCTGGCAGCCGCTGGCTGGAGCTGACGGCCGTGCCCTGGCGACAGGCGGATGGAGCCCTGGCGGGCTGGCTCGGCAGCTGCCGCGAGCGTCACAGTCCCGTGGCGCCGCAGAGCCACGAGGTCAGCGGTCCTGGCCATGACGCCTCGGAACTGCAGGACAAGACCAGGCTGCTGGAAACCGTTCTGAACCAGGTGGACTCGCACGTCTACATCAAAGACGCGCAGCATCGCTATCTCTACGCCAATCGCCCGGTGCAGCGGCTGCTGGGCCGCCATCTGAGCGAGATCGTGGGCCACAGCGACCGCGAGCTCTTCGCCGCTGAGGGGCTGGAGACGCTGGGGAGCGGCGATGACGAGGTGTTTCGCACTGGCCGTGCGCTGCAACAGGAAGAGCGGGTCGTCAATGCCCAGGGCGAGCCCCGCTGGTTCCTCTCCAACAAGTTGCTGCTGCAGCAGAACGGCGAATGCTGTCTGATCGGCTTCTCCACCGACATCACGGCACGCAAGCAGGCAGAAGCCGAGTTGGAGCGCTCGGAACGCATGTTCCGGCTGCTGTTTGAGGCCAGCCTCGACCCCACCATGCTGATGAATGCGGCGGGCACCTTCATCGATGCCAACCCCGCCACCTTGAAGCTGTTCGGGGCCTCCAGCCAGGAGGTGTTTCTGCGCTGTCATCCATCGGATTTCTCACCGGAGCGCCAGGCCAACGGGCAGCTCTCCGCAGCCCTGATCCCCGCCCGGATCACCCGGGCCCTGGACCAGGGGTCCCACCAGTTCGAATGGCTGCATCGGCGCCTGGACAATGGCGAGCCCTTCCTCGGGCTGGTGACGCTCAAGGCGATCACCCTCAACGGCCAGCCCGCCCTGCTCTCGGTGGTGCGGGACATCAGCGAGAGCCGCCGCTACGAGGAGCGGCTGCGCCTCCTGGCCTACCACGATGAGCTCACGGGCCTGCCCAATCGGGCCGCCACCCTGGAACATCTGCAGCAGTTGCTGCACCTGGACGCCAGCCCCCCGGGGGCCATGGTGGTGGTGAACCTCGACTTTGACGGCTTTCAGGCCGTCAACGACAGCTTTGGCCTGCAGGCCGGCAACCGGGTGCTGATCGCCGCAGCCAGGGTGCTGCGCCGCTGGCTGCAGCCGGGCGACTGGCTGGCGCGGTCGAACAGCGATGAATTTCTGGTGCTCCGTCCGATGCCCCGTGCTGATGCCTCTGCGGCGCAGCAGTTCTGTCGTGAGCTGCAGCAGGCTCTGAGCGAGGGTCTGGCGGCCCATGCCGAGCTCCCGGTCCAGCCCTCCGCCTCGGCTGGGCTCTCGCTCTACCCCCACCATGGCGATGAACCGATCGCCATGCTGCAGGCCGCCAACACGGCCCTGATGGAGGCCAAGCGCACCGGGCCGAAGGCAGGAATCCATCTCTATTCCCAGGCCCTCAGCCAGGCGATTCAGGAGCGGCTGGAACTCGACGTGCTGCTGGCACGGGCCATTGATCGGGAGCAATTGCGGCTGCTGTTCCAGCCCCAGGTCGATCGCGACGGCGCGCTGCTCGGTGCGGAAGCGCTGCTGCGCTGGACCCTGGCGGATGGCCGCGCGGTGAGCCCGGAGGTGTTCATCCCCCTGGCCGAGCAGAGCGGGCAGATGCAGCCGATTGGCCGTTGGGTGATGGAGGCGGCCTGCGCCCAGCTGGCTCTTTGGCAGCGCCAGGGGCTGCGCCTGCCCCGGTTGGCGATCAACCTCTCCGCCGTGCAGTTCGAACAGCGGGATGAGGGACTGGCGGCCTGGCTGATGGCCGCCGCCTCAGGCCATGGCATAGCCCCGACACAACTGGAGCTGGAGGTGACGGAAACAGCCCTGCTCCGCTACCCCCAGCAAGCGGTCGCCCCCCTGGAGCAACTGGGCTTGGCTGGCTTTCGCATCGCCATCGATGATTTCGGCACCGGTTACTCCTCCCTGGTGAATCTGCATGCCCTACCGGTGCACAAGTTGAAAATCGACCGAACCTTTGTCGAGCGCATCAACGAATCGAGCACCGACTACGCCATCATTGATTCCACCCTGGTGATCGCCCGCAAGCTCGGCCTCGAGACGATGGCCGAGGGTGTGGAGACCGACGCCCAGTGGCAGGCGCTCAAGGCGCTGGGCTGCGACAGCTTCCAGGGCTATCTCTTCGGCGAACCGATGCCGCCCGATGACCTGGCGGCACTGATGTCACGGTGTTGAGTCCCAGGCCCCTGACAGGCGGCCGCTGGATCCGGCGGCTCCTCGGGGTTGTGCTGCTGACGCTGGTGGCTGGCTGGACGACGCTGCACAGCCCCACGATCTTCTTTGACAACCACATCCTGCTGGGCGCCAGTCTGGGGGTGTTTGCCCTGCTGCAGTACGGCTGGCTGGGGCTGCCGGTGGGGCTGGTGGCGGCCCTCGCCACCACGGCCCTCTGGGGCCACCCCTGGGGCGCCCTGGTGCTGGTGCTGCAGCTGGTGTGGCAACAGCTGTTTCTGATCCGGTTCAACGGCGGCCCGGCCCAGCTGGGCAACGGGCGGATCGTGCTGGCCACCATTGTCTTCTGGCTGCTGGTGGGGCTGCCGCTCAGGACCCTGCTCTACGTCACCCTCCTGCAGGCGGATCTGCCCAGCGTCATGGCCCTCAACGTCAAGGAGGCCGTGGTGGGTGTGGTGAACGCCGGCCTCGGACTGTTGCTCTACCTGGCGCTGCAGGGGCTCCAGCTGCGGCGCCACGGTGGTGATCTGTCGTTGCGGGGCCTCACCTTTGCCACGCTCCTGCTGCTGATCAGCCTGCCGGGGGTGTTGATCATCACGGTGATGGGCCAGCAGATCACCAGCCAGAGCCTGGCCCAGTTCCGCCTGGGCCTGGCCCAGCAGGCCGAGAGCATCACCCTGCTGCTGCCTCCCGGCGGTGCCAGCCTGGCCGCGGAGGCGGCGCTCCGCAAGCGCATGGCCGACGTGGCCTTTGAGGCCGTGGCGGCAGACGGTGGCAGCCTCAGCTCGGATCCAGCCCTGTTCGCCCGCCTGCAGCGGGACTATCGCCCGGATCGCCGCGGTCTGCAGGGGGGAGAAGAGTTCACCCTGCTGGTGAGGCGGGAGCCCCAGCCGTTGCTGCAGAGCGTTCTGCAGGGCTACTGGCGCTACGACCTGGCCCTGCCCCCCAGCACCACCCCGGATTGGCGACGGATCACGGTGGTGCAACCCGCGCGCCAGCAGCTGGAGCACCAGCTGGCGATGATGCGGCCCTCGCTGCAGATCCTGGGCCTGCTGCTGATTGCCGCCGCCCTGGTCAGCGAGGCGCTCACCACCCTGCTGGCCTCCCAGTTCAACCGCATCGTGGCCTCTCTGGACCCGGCCAGTGCGCCGGGCGATGCCGCAACACGGCAGCTGGGGATGCCGGAGCTGCAGCCCACCCAGCTGAGCGAGCTCAACCGGATCGTGCGACGCATCAACCACCAGGGCCACATCGTGAACCAGCTCTCCGCCGAGCTGCGACAGAGCCATGAGCGCCTGTGCCAGAGCGAACAGCGCCATCGCCTGCTGGCTGACAACGCCCTGGATGTGATCACCATCAGCGATCCGAATGGCCGCCCCACCTACATCAGCCCCTCCATCGAGCAGGTGCGGGGCTGGACCGTGGCCGAGGCCATGGCCCTGCCGATGGAGCAGCAGCTCACGGCCGCCGGCTATGCGTACGTGACCGATGCCCTCCGGCAGACCAAGCAGGCGCTGAGCCAGGGCCTACCCCTGCCGAGTTTCCGCGTCGAACTCCAGCAGAGTCACAGGAACGGTTCCTGGATCTGGACCGATGTCACCAGCAGCTGCATCGTCGACGAGGCTGGTCACTACATCGGCACCTTGCTGGTGTACCGCGACATCAGTGAGCGCAAGCGCCTGGAGGATGAACTGCTGGCCCGCGCCAGCCTGGATGAGTTGACCGGTCTGCTGAGCCGACGTGCCCTGCTTGAGCAACTGGAAGCACTCCTGAGCCACCACGACCGCCGCCGCGATGGCGAGGGCCTGGCGCTGCTGTTCTGTGACCTCGATCAGTTCAAGGAGATCAACGACAGCCTCGGCCATGGCATGGGCGACACCGTGCTGCGCACCGTGGCGGAACGAATCAGCGGCTGCCTGCGGGCGGACGATCTGGTGGGACGGACCGGGGGCGATGAGATCGTGGTGGGGCTGCGGTCCATCCCCGATCTGGACACGGCGATGGTGATCGCGGAGGCCATCCGGCGCGCCATTGCCCAACCGATCACCACCGCCGAGCAGCGGATCGGGATCACCGCCAGCATCGGCGTCACCCTCGCCCGGGCCGGCGAGGGCGTTGATGCGCTGATCGCCCGGGCCGATCTGGCCATGTACAGAGCCAAGGCCGCCGGCCGGGATCGCGTCATCCGCATCGCCTGAGCCCGACCAGCTGAGCCCATCCATAGGGATCGTCCACAGGGATCGTCCAGCTGAGCCCATCCATGGGGATCAGCCCGGATCCTGCTGATGGGGCGGGGTGGCCAGCAGCAGCAGCACGGCGCTCACCAGCAGCACCACCGTGGAGAGCACCTGGATCTGCGGGGAGATCTCCCGCTGGAAGGCTCCCGCCAGGTACAGGGGCAGCGTCACGGTTTCCCCGGCGGTGAAGCTGCTGAACACGTAGTCGTCGAATGACAGGGAGAAGCTGAGCAGGCTGGCCGCCAGGATCCCTGGAGCCAGCAGGGGCAGGGTGACGCGGCGAAAGGCGGCGAGGGGGGGAGCGCCCAGGTCCTGGGCCGCCTGCTCCAGGGTGGGATCGAAGCCGGCCAGACGGGCCTTGAGGGTGAGGGCTGCGTAGCTCAGGCAGAACAGGCTGTGGGCGAGCACCAGGGTGAGCGGGCCGCGCGGCAGGTTGAGAGCCACGAACAGGTTGAGCAGGGCCGTGGCCAGCACAATCTCCGGATTGGTCAGCGGCAGGGCCAGCAGCACAGCGATCACCCGCTGGCCGCGCAGCTGGGCCCGGGCCAGGGCCAGGGCCATCAGCCTGCCCAGCAGCACCGCCAGCAGCGCCGCAGCCAGGGCCAGGGCCAGGCTGGTGAGGAAGGCCTCGGTGAGGGCCCCATCCCGCAGCGGCAGGCGCCAGTTGGCCAGGGTGAAGCCCTGCCACACCAGGTTGAAGCGACCGCGCGGGGCATTGAAGCTGAACAGCACCGTCACCGCGATCGGGGCGTAGAGCAGGGTGAAGGCCAGGGCGCTCAGCGTGCCCAGCAGCCAGCCAGCCAGTCGGTTCATCGGACCCACCGGTTCAGCGCGGCCCACCGGTTCAGCAGGGCCCACCAATTCAGCGCGGCCATCCCCCGGGTCATGGCAACGCCAGATCGTCGGCGGCGCCGGAGCGCAGCTGCAGCCACACCGCCAGGCTGATCAGGGCCATCAGCACCAGGGCCAGGGCCGCCGCCTGCGGCGCCTTCAGTTGCACCAGCAGCAGGTTGTCGATCGTGTTGGCGATCATGCGCTCATTCGGGCCCCCCAGGAACAGGGGGTTCACCACATCGCCAGCCGCCGGGATGAGGCTGAGCAGCAGTCCCGAGGCCAGCCCAGGGCGCGACAGCGGCCACACCACCAGTCGGAAGCTGCGCAGCGGGCCCGCGTGCAGGTCGGCGGCGGCCTCCAGCAGGCGCCGGTCGATCCGCTGCAGCGCCACCACCAGCGGCAGCACCAGGAACGGCAGCTGGCTGCTGGTGAGGCCCAGCACCACCGCCGTGGGGGTGTTCAGCAGCCGGCCATCGCGGAGGAGCCCCAGTCCGTTGCCCAGATCGGTGAGCCCGAGCACCCCCACCAGCGCGAGCAGCGGCCCGCGGTCGCCGAGCAGGCTGGTCCAGCCGATCGCCCGCACCAGATAGGAG
>JBJTWP010000229.1:0-6782 GCA_046081805.1 Cyanobacteriota bacterium | reverse complement strand
GTTCGGTGTTCTATCGCCAACGCCGCATCGGCCGGGGCTACAAGGGATTCGGCTGCCTGAAGTTCCGCACCATGCGCAGCGATGCCGATCGTGTGCTCGCGGCGGTGCTGGCTGCCGATCCCAACCTGCGGGCCGAGTTTGAGCGTGATCACAAGCTCAAGCGCGATCCACGCATCACGCCGCTCGGGAAGTTGCTGCGCCGCTCCAGCCTCGATGAACTGCCCCAGTTCCTCAACGTGCTCCGGGGCGAGATGAGCGTGGTGGGCCCGCGCCCGATCGTCAGGAGCGAGCTGGAGCGCTACGGCAACCGCATGGACGAGGTGCTGGCGGTGCGGCCGCTCACCTGCCAGAGCCCCGTGAGGCCGGGCCGCACCGCCAGCACCTCGTCCATGCGGTCGCCATAGCGCTCCAGCTCGTCGCGCACGATCGGCCGTGGCCCCACCACGCTCATCTCGCCGCGCAGCACATTCAGGAACTGGGGCAACTCATCGAGGCTGGAGCGCCGCAGGAACTTCCCCAGCGGGGTGATGCGCGGATCGTTCCTGAGTTTGTAATCGTTGCGGAATTCCTCGGCCAGGTCCTGGGACTGGGCCAGCAGCATGCCCAGAACGCGGTCGGCATCGCGGCGCATGGTGCGGAACTTGATCACCCCGAAGCTGCGGTAATCGCGGCCCACCCGCTGCTGCACGTAGAACACCGGCCCACGGGAGGTGAGTTTCACCAGCACCCCGAGCAGCAGAAACAGCGGCGAGCCCAAGCTGAGCACCGCCAGGGAAAACACGATGTCGCCGGCCCGCTTCAGCACCCGCGAACGGCGGGATTGCAGGGCGATCAGCTGCTCCGCCGAAAGCGTCGACGGCGGCACAGGCAGGGCAGGGAGGGCAAGGGCGCGGGTCAGGACGCTGCAGGGTGGGCGACGGAACACCCGTCTGTGCTGAAAGAACAATAAAAGTGATGATCGGCTCCAGGCCAGCGGCGGCGGTCACTCGGACCAGAGGCACAGGGCCCGGTCAGCAGCCTCGATCAGAGGTTCCAGTCCGACACCCCGACCAGGGGTTCCGGTCAGTCGTTCCGGTCAGTGCTCGAGCGGCTGGCGGCGGCGCGCCAGGCGGCGGGTGTGGGTCTCCCAGCAGCGTTCCAACAGCCGCGCCATGCGTTCGCGGAACCGTTCGGGAGCGAAGGTATCCGCCCACTGGCGCTGTCCCGCCGCGGGCAGCCGGCGCCACAGTCGCGCCGCCTCGAACTGCTCCAGGAGCTCCGCAAGACTGGCGGCGGTCGGCTCAGCGAACAGCAAACCCGTGGGTCGAGCGGCGCCGGCAGCCAGGCAGCGCACGCTGTCGAGCAGGCCCCCGGCCCCGTAGGCGATCACAGGGGCACCAGCGGCCATCGCCTCCAGGGGCGCGATGCCGAAATCCTCCACGCCCGCGTACACATAGGCCCTGCAGCTTTCCAGCCAGCTGGCGGCCTGATCCCCGGGGCAGCGGCCCAGAAACCGCACATTCGGCCGGGCCATCGCCTCCAGCCGTCGGCGCTCGGGCCCATCCCCGATCACCACCAGCGGCAGGCCGGTGCGGTTGAAGGCCTCCACCACCAGATCCACCCGCTTGTAGGGCACGAGCCGGCCCAGGCTCACGTAGGCATCGCCCCGGGGCCGGTCCGGGCGAAAGCGTCCAACCTCGACCGGTGGATGAATCACGGACGCCGGCCGGCGCCAGCAGCGCCAGATGCGGGAGGCCGTGAAGCGGGAGTTGGCCACCAACACATCCACCCGGTGGCTGCTGAGCTGATCCCACTGGCGCAGCTGGTGCAATTGCCAGCGGATCAGTGGGCCCAGGGGTGAGCGGGCCAGGGTCGAGCTGGCCAGATAGGTCTGCATCTGGTCCCAGGCGTAGCGCACGGGCGTGTGCACGTAACTGACATGCAGTTGCTCTGGAGCGGTGATCACCCCCTTGGCCACCAGGTGGTTGCTGCTCAGTACCAGGGGATAGGCCTCCAGGTCGAGCTGCTCGATCGCCAGGGGCAACAGCGGCAGGTAGTGCTGCACATGGCTCACGCCCCAGGGCAGCCGCTGAATGAACGAGGTGTGGATGGTGCGGCCCTCCAGCCAGCTGCCGTGGCGTCGGCTTTCCCCATCCACCAGGGCGAAGAGCTCGGCCTGAACCCCCCGCTCGCCGCAGAGCTGGTCCAGTTGTCGCACCACCAGCTCCGCCCCACCGGTGGAGCGGGGCGTGAACCACTCGTGGATGAGGGCGAGACGCTGGGGGAGCTGGACCATGGCCGGCACCGTAGGGAGGCGAGGCGTTCATCACGAAAACTCTCAGCCCGTTGCCGGTTGCTGCTGGCGAACCGAAGCTTCGGGCACCAACAGGGGGCCATGGCGATCCGGGAATTGCTGGAAGAAGCGCTGCTGGAGCCGGAAATCGGCACCACCTCCCGCTTCCGCTGGCACGCGACGCCGGTGGGAATCGCGGCCCTCTGGAGTGCCGGTCAGGCCCCACCGGCTCCCCCCTACGAGGACGCGCTCAAGGAGGGACTGCAGGTGGGCCTCGATCTCAGCCGTGAAGAACGGGAGTTTCACCAGCTCAATTCGGGGCTGGTCCTGCTGTTCCATTCCTGACCCGCCGTCATTGGGGCTCGCCTGCGCCCAGGGCCAGGGCGTCAGAGCCGAACACCAGCCGCCATTCGTGCAGCGTCCAGCGCACACAGCCCTGACGGATCAACGGATCTTGGCGCACCAGGGCCTCCGCCTCCGCCAGGGAGCCCGCCTGAAACAGCAGCATGCCTCCGGCCCCCTGGCCGTTGAGCCCCTGGCGATCGCCCCAGTACCCGCTCATCGGATGATGGCCGGCGGCCTCGAGGGCCCGCAGCCAGGCCAGGTGCTCGGGCACCACCGCATCGAAGATCGCCTTCTCCACCACGCCCTCCTCCAGCTTGACGAACCAGGGCCTGGAGCTGTGCCTCGCCATCGGAGTGCTGGCAATCGGGAGTGAGGTTGCATGGCCATGCCATCAACCAGCATGGTCGCAGGATTGTCACCAAGCCTTCGGCTTAGGGCCACGGTGGCCTTGCGGCGCCGCCGCAGCTTTTCGGCTCTCAGGGGCGGTGCCCCGGGCTGCGCCAACGGGAGGGTGCCCTGCCCTGAGCTGCCCTGGCGCTTCGTAGGATGAGTTCGCCTCACCCTGACGCCGCATGGCGAACATCGACCACGCCCCGAGCCGCACGATGCTCAATTTGTTGCACGTGCTGCCGGCCTTCGCCGATGAAGCCGAGCTGCGTCTGAATGCGATTGTGGAGCTCAACAGCAACACGATCAACAAGTATGAGCTGATCACAGAATCAGGTCAGCTCAAGCTTGACCGCGTGGGCTATTCATCCCTGGCCTATCCCTTCGCTTACGGCTGCATCCCCCGCACCTGGGACGAAGACGGTGATCCCTTGGACATTGAAATCGTTGGTGTCAGCGAGCCCCTGGTTCCTGGCTCCCTGGTGGAGGCTCGCATCATCGGCATCATGAAGTTTGATGATGGCGGCGAAGTGGATGACAAGGTGATTGCCGTGCTTGCCGATGACAAGCGGATGGATCACATCACCAGTTACGACCAACTGGGTGATCACTGGCAGAAGGAGACCCAATACTACTGGGAGCACTACAAGGACCTCAAGAAGCCGGGCAGCTGCCGAGTCAACGGCTTCTTTGATGTCACCGAGGCCGTGGCAATCGTCAAGGAGTGTGAACAGCGCTACCTGGAAGTCATTGACCCTAACCTGGTTAATTGATTGCCGTGGTTTGAATTCCCAAGGAAGATAGTCGAGATGTCAATCATTTGAGACGACAATCTGAGGCAGCCATTCCAGACTTGATTGCCACCACTGGCCGCTCCCATGGGTTGAGGCCCCTCCTCCCGAGGACCGCGGCCCTGGTTCTCGGGCTGTGGTCCTGCCTCAGCCCCGTTGCGCTGGCTGGCGACCGCGAGATCGTGCTCAACCTCAGCAGCCGCACCATCCGGTTGCTGGAGGGTGGGACCGAGCTGGGGCGTTGGCCCGTCGCCATCGGTGATCCGGCAAGTCCCACCCCCATCGGTCGCTTCGCGGTGACGAACAAGGTGGTGAACCCCCAGTACCAGAGCACCAAAACCGGTCGACTCCATCCCCAGATCGGCCCCGACGGCCCCCTGGGGGACCGCTGGCTGGGTTTTCTCCACAGCGGCAGGAACCAGTTCGGCATCCACGGCACCCCGGCGGCCTGGGCGTGGGCGGTGACCACGCGGGCCGCTGTCACCAACGGCTGTGTGCGCATGCTGCGGGACCATGTCCACCAGCTGTTCGATCAGGTGGAGGTGGGGACTGCGGTGATCGTGACGCGCTGATCAAGCTGATCCCGCTGATCCAGCCGCGTCAGGGGCCGCGCCAGGGCGCGCGCCAGGCCATCGCGGCTGGCCAGGCCCCGCAGCCGATCGAGGGGCAGGCCGGCATTGGGGAGGCCCTGGGGCAGGGTGCCCACCTGCAGGGCTGGCACGTCGAACACCGGCACCTGCCGCAGACCATTGGGCGTGAGCTGATCCTCCAGTTGGGCCAGGTGTGACTGCAGCGGCAGCCACACCAGCTCCCCCCGGCGGCAGTCCCCCAGGGGCGCGATGCCAGCTTCGGATCCGGTGATCGCCCGCTGCAGGTCCTGCAGGGTGACCAGGCCGATCGCCCAGGGGCCATCGGCCACCACGACGCAGTGGCCATGCACCGCCACCAGCCTGGCCAGGGTCTCACGGGCGGACAGCTCGGCTGGAAGCACCAGCGGGGCCTCGGGCTCGAAGGCTTCGGCCACCGACACCGAGGCCAGGCTGCGTCGTCGCTCCTCCTCCACCAGATCAGGGCCGAGCAGCCCCGGATCGCTGAGGCCCTGCCAGCGCTCCACCAGGGCCGCACTCAATCCAGCCGCCGCCATCAGGGGCAGCACGATGCGAATGTCGTGGGTGAGCTCGAACAGCAGCAGCAGGGCCGTGAGCGGCGCCCGGGCACTGCCCGCCAGCACGGCCGCCATGCCCACCATGGCGTAGGCCGGGGGTTCAGCCACCGGCAGCTGCAGACCGCCCTCGCCCAGAAGCTGGCCATAGCAGCTGCCCAGCACTGCCCCCAGAAACAGGGATGGGGCAAAGCCGCCGCCCACGAAGCCGGTGGCGTTGCTCACACCGGTGGCCAGCAGCTTCACCCCCAGCAGCACCAGCAGGGTGAGCAGCGGGATGCCGCCGTCGCGGCCCAGCAGCGCTTCGATCGTGTCGTATCCCACCCCCAACACCTGGGGAAACACCAGGGCCATCAGCCCCACGGCCGCCCCCCCCAGGGCGGTGGCCAGGCCAGGGGGCAGGCGGCGCAACAGCGTCTGCAGCCGCTCACTGCGACCCAGTGCCAGCAGGCTGATCAGGCCCCAGCTCATCAGCGAGGCCAACAGGCCCAGGCCCAGATACAGCGGCAGCTCCAGGGGGGAGCGCACCTCATAGGCCGGCAGCCGCAGGATCGGCTCATCCCCCAGCAGCAGCTGGGTGACCAGCGACGAGGCCACCGCCGCCACCAGCACCGCCCGCAGGCTGGGCCGGCCCTGGATGGCGCTGAAACTGCCCTCGAAGGCAAAGAACACCCCGGCGATCGGCGCCTTGAACCCCGCCGCCAGGCCGGCCGCCGCACCAGCCGCCACCAGGGCCTTCTGGCTCTGGGGCGTGAGCTGGCCGCGCAGGGCGACCCACAGGCCGATGTTGCCGCCGCTCTCCACGCTCGGGCCCTCCGGTCCGAGGGACGCGCCGCTGCCCAGGCTCAGCGATGCGCCTAGCAGACGCAGGAACGGCAGCTTCGGGTCCGCGGTCAGGGAGCCATCGGCCATGGCCATCAGGCTGGGCAAACCCGGGCCGATGTCACCGCCGTAGCGGCGCAGCAGGCCCATCGCCAATCCCCCCAGGGTGGGCACCACCACCACGGGCCACAGGGCAAACCAGTCGGGCAGGGCGGCCGGCAGGGAGGAGGCCGGCAGGGGTGGGGGCTCCGGCAACGCTGGCGGTGGCGGCAGAAAGCCGAGCCCCCCCAGCCCGATCTGCAGCAGCGACTTCAGGGGCGTGCTGGCTTCCTGTGGTGGCGGGGGTGGCATCGGTAGCGGCAGCGGCTCGGGGACCGGTGGCGCCCCGCCGCGGCCCACCTGCAGCAAGCCCTCGATGAAGGGGCCGAACAGGCCGTTGTTGATGAAACCCAGCAGGTCGTGGAAGCCCACCACCGCCAGGCCGGTGAGCGCCCCCACCAGGGCGGCCCAGGCCAGCAGACTCCACTGGAAGGGCAGGCCCCGGGGATCGGCTTCAGGCTGCGGGGCGGACCGTGGCAAAGATCTCCTCCAGGATCGCTCCAGCCCCCTGCTCTCGCAGCCTGTGGGCCAGGGCAATGCCGATGGCTTCCGGATCCTCCTGCGGACCGCGGGCCCCATCGCGGATCAGGCGCTCCCCATCGAGGCTTGCCACCATGCCGGTGAGCACCAGCTCGCCGGTGTTATCCGGGCCGTCAAAGTGGCTGTTCACGCCGATCGGCACCTGGCAGCCGCCCTCCAGCTCCCGCAGGAAGGCCCGCTCCGCCAGGCAGCGGCGGGCGGTGGGGGTGTGCTCCAGCACCTTGATCTGCTCCAGCACGGCGGCGTCGCCCTCGCGGCACTCGATCCCCAGGGCACCCTGACCCACGGCGTGCAGGGAAATCGAGGGATCGATCAACTCGTGGATGCGGTCGCCCAGCCCAAGGCGGCCCAGGCCGGCGGCGGC
>JBJTWP010000228.1:0-2614 GCA_046081805.1 Cyanobacteriota bacterium | reverse complement strand
GGGGGGGGGGGGGGGGGGGGGGGGGGGGGGGGGGGGGGGGGGGGGGGGGGGGGGGGGGGGGGGGGGGGGGGGGGGGGGGGGGGGGGGGGGGGGGGGGGGGGGGGGGGGGGGGGGGGGGGGGGGTGGGGGTGGGGGGGGGGGGTGGGGTGGGTGCGCTCCAGCAGATGGGGGGCTGGGCGGTAATCGGCAAGATGCACCACGGCCATGGCAGATCAGTTCAGAACAGCGGGATCAAGGGCAGGGCCCACCCTCAGGGCCAAAGCTCAGGGCCTGGCGGCGGGCTTGGGCGCCACACCGGCGGGGCCGGCCTGCTTCAGCGCCTCCTGCACCCGCTTCATCACCTCCGCCGGCACCGCCTTCGGGCAGAGATCCACAGCCCCGAGCACGGCGGAGTTGATCGAGCCCCGGCGCAGTTCATCGGCACTGAGGGGGGTATTGGCGACCTGGGCGATCGCGGCGCCATGCAGCCCCTGGACCAGCTGGGCGATGGTTTCACCGGCGATGCCCACGGCCTTGTCGAACTCGACGCCAGCAGCCCTAGCGATGCAGGCGTTCATCGCGGCGATGCGGGTGTAGAAGGTCATTTCGGCATCGGTGGCCGGGGCAGCCACGGCAGGCTGCGCCCCCAGGAGCTGCGACAGGGCCAGCAGGGCCACCAGTTCAAGGGCTGGGGAACGCCGGGACGTGGGCACGAGCATCCGTTGCGGTGGGCTGGGAACCATGGTGCTCGATCCCCCAGCGGCGGCTGGTGGCAGGGGGACCCTGTCGGAGCAGGGTAGGTCGAATCAGTGCAACGCCGTGCCGGCATCCTCCACCCGGATTTCGTGGTGGGTTTCCGCCAGTTCCAGCACCCCATCCTTCCAGGAATAGATCGAGCGGGCGCGGTAACGGTCCTGATCCACGAGCCGGATGTGCTCCAGGATGTCCCAGGCCTGATAGTGCGACTCGAAGATCAGTTCGTGCTCATCCACCTGGCGGATCTGGCTCTTGCTGGGGGAGCCGCAGAGATAGCCACGACTGCGGCGCAGTTGATGGCCGCAGAGGTAGGCCTCCATCGTGCCGGTGGGCACATAGCGGGGTTTTTTGTCAAAGAGCTCCATGTCGTTCTCCGGCCACCAGGTGAAGCGGTAGGCCGCCTCCCCTTCGATTGGCTGGCTGAAGGCCTCCACCCGCAGCATCATGTCAACGCGCAGCGCCTCGCCATCGGCAAAGAAATACAACCGTCTGGAGCGCCACAGCCCGAGGTTGCGGGAAAACCAGCGGCGCAGACTGCTGTCGAGCTGGATGCGACTGTCGGGGGCAGGCCGCTGGGCCACCGGCTCGGGGCGATAGGGCCAGACCCGTTGCCCCAGTTCACCCCTGGGCCTCAATGCGTCAACGTCCACCAAGCCGCTCATGGGGTGCTCCCGGAAAACCCGTGGCCCTGCCACCCCGTCTTAGCGAGGCGGAGCCCATCTGCCCCGAATCCCATTAAGTTCTGGACGTGACCGGTTCCAGTGCCTCCCCTGCCGCGGAGACCCCCCCCAGCCTCCCCAGCCGGGAGGCTCGCGAGTCCCTGAGCCAGCCTTGCGAATCCCAGCCGCTCAAACTGCTGCTGGTGGCGGCGCGACACCACCTGGCCAGCCCTGATCTCCGCAACCTCCTGCAGTTCCTCAAGCAGGAGGACTGCGGCTTCCAGGTATCCCTGGAGATCGCCGATCCAGCCGTACAACCGGAGCTGCTGGAACTGCATCGGCTGGTGGCTACCCCAGCGCTGGTGAAGCTGGAGCCTCCACCGCGCCAGGTGTTCGCCGGCAACACGATCAGCCTGCAGGTGCGCACCTGGTTGCCGCGCTGGCAGCAGATGGAGGTGGTGAGCACCCTGGGCATGAGCCTGCGACCGGCCGAACTCGATGGCAGCCGCAGCCAGCGGGAGCTGCAGCTGGAGGACCAGCTGCTGGTGCTGCGCCAGGAGAACGAAACTCTGATCGATCGGCTGGACGTGCAGGAGCGGCTGCTGCGGATGGTGGCCCACGAGCTGCGCACCCCCCTCACCGCGGCCAAGCTGGCCCTGCAGAGCCACGATCTGGGCCAGATCGACGGGCCGCGCCTGTTCGATGTGATCCGCCGTCGGCTGAATGACATCCAGGATCTGGCGGAAGATCTGCTGGAGGTGGGCACCACCCGCTGGGAAGCCCTGTTCAACCCCCAGCGCCTGGCCCTGAGCACCGTGGCGGCCGAGGCCATCCTGGAGCTGGAAAAGCTCTGGGTCGGTCGCAATCTGGAGTTGATCACCGATATTCCCATCGATCTACCGGATGTTTATGCCGACCAGCGGCGCATGCGCCAGGTGCTGCTGAACCTGCTGGAGAACGCCTTCAAATACACCCCTGATGGGGGCCGGGTGGCCCTCAGGCTGATGCACCGCACCAGCCAGTGGGTACAGGCGAGCGTGTGCGACAGCGGCCCGGGCATCCCCGGCGAAGAGCAGCAGCGCATCTTTCTGGATCGGGTGCGCCTGCCCCAGACCTCGGAGGGAACCTCGGGCTACGGCGTCGGGCTGTCGGTGTGCCGGCGCATCACCGAAGCCCATGGCGGCCGCATCTGGGTGGTGTCCGAGCCAGGCGAGGGGGCC
>JBJTWP010000227.1:0-5733 GCA_046081805.1 Cyanobacteriota bacterium | reverse complement strand
GCCAGGATCGTGGCGCCCTGGGGCACCGCCACATCGCGGCCGTCCACCTTCAGGGTGAGCACGCTCATGGCGCACCTCCGGCAGCGGGTGCGGCCGGCAGGCGGCAGGCAGTGCGGGGCTCGCAGATCGCCGGCTCGCGGCAGGCAGCCTCGTATTCGCCGCGGAAGTGGCGCAGGGTGCTGAGCACCGGGTTGGGCGCGGCCTGGCCCAGCCCGCAGAGGCTGGTGCAGCGCACCATCGTGCAGAGCTCCTCCAGCCGGGCCAGGTCGTCGGGAACGGCGCGGCGCTCCACGAAGCGGGCCAGCAGCTGCTCCAGCTGCACGGTGCCGGCCCGGCAGGGGATGCACTTGCCGCAGCTCTCATCGCGACTGAAGCGCATGAAGTGACGCGCCACCTCCGGCATGGAGGTGGTTTCACCCATCACCACCATGCCGCCGGACCCCTTCATCGAGCCAAGCGCCAGCAGGCTCTCGTAGTCCACCGGCGTGTCGAGCAGGGCATCGGGGATGCAGCCGCCCGAGGGGCCGCCGGTCTGCACCGCCTTCACCGGCGAGCCATCCGGGGTACCGCCGCCCATCCGCTCCACCACCGTGCGCAGACTGGTGCCCATCGGCACTTCCACCAGGCCGGTGTGGCGCACGGCCCCGGAGAGGGCGAACACCTTGGTGCCCTTGCTGGTGGCCGTGCCCATGGCCCCGTACCAGTCGCCACCCTCCCGCAGGATCACCGGGATGGCGCTGAGGGTTTCTACGTTGTTGATCAGGGTGGGCGCGCCCCCCAGCCCGGACTGGGCGGGGAAGGGCGGCCGGGGCCTGGGGGTGCCGCGCTGGCCCTGGATCGACGCCAGCAGCGCCGTTTCCTCGCCGCACACATAGGCCCCCGCCCCCACGCGCACCTCCAGCCGCAGATCAAAGCTGGTGCCCGCCAGCTTCGGGCCGAGCCAGCCCCTGGCGCGGGCCTGCTTCAGGGCCAGCTGCAGCCGCTCGATCGCCAGCGGATATTCGGCCCGCACGTACACGTAGCCCTGGTGGGCCTCCACCGCATAGGCCGCGATCGCCATCCCCTCGATCAGCCGGTGCGGATCGCTCTCCAGCATGCTGCGGTCCATGAAGGCGCCGGGGTCGCCCTCGTCGGCGTTGCACACCACGGTGCGAGGGCCGGGGGGCTGCAGGGCCACCGTGTCCCACTTGAGGCCGGTGGGATAGCCCGCACCGCCGCGGCCCCGCAGGCCGCTGCGCTTCACCTGCTCGCGCACCTGCTCGGGGGTGAACGTCTCCAGCACGCGCCGCAGCTGCCGGTAGCTGCCATGGGCGATCGCATCGTCGATCGACTCCGGATCGACCCGGCCGCAGGTCTCCAGCACCACCGGCCGCTGCAGGGCGAAGAAAGGGTGATCGGCCGCGATGGCCTGGGCCTCCAGCGGCGTGCCTGCCTGCTGCTCCAAGGTCGCTGCGGTCTGCACCAGCGCCTCGGCCTGGTCAGGGGTCATGCCGCCATAGAGCCGGGTGGTGCCATCGGCCCCGTCCACCGCCACCAGGGGGCCGCACCCACACAACCGCAGACAGCCCACCGCCTTGACCCGGGGCGCCTGGCCTGTGCCACAACCACGGGCGGCCTGCTCAAGGGCCTGCAGCAGCGTCTGGCCACCGGCGGAGCGGCACCCGCTGGCAGCGCAGCAGCGGATCGTGGCGGCCAGCTCGCTCACCATGGCTCCTGGTCGGCGGCGGTGCCACTTCCCGGCAACCCCGCGGCGGCGAAGCGCTGCAGCAGGGCCTCGGGTTCATCCACCGGCAGGCGGGTTTGCATCGCCCCGTCCACCACCAGCACCGGCGCCTGGCTGCAGGCCCCCACACAGCTCACATGCTGAAGGGCCCAGATCCCATTGCCGGCGCCATCATCGAGGCGCACCCCCAGCTGGCGTTCCAGGGCCCGGGCCAGATCGGCACCGCCCTTGACGAAGCAGGCGGTTCCCAGGCAGACCGCGCAGCGGTGGGGCGTGGGCGGCTCCAGCCGGAACAGGTGGTAGAAACTCGCCACCCCCAGCACGCGGCTGAGGGGCAGGCCCAGTCCCCGGGCCACCTGCCGCAGCGAGGCCGGGCTGAGATAGCCCTCCAGCTCCTGCACCCGATGCAGCACCTCGATCAGGGCGTCACCCCGGCCGCCCTGCTGGCGGATCAGCCGCGCAATGGCCTGCTCCAGGCCCTTGGAGCCGTCGCTGTCCGAGGACGCCTGCAGCGACCGGAAGGGAGCGGGGGGGGGTGGAGGCAGGGTTCGAGGCGACCACCACAATCCGCCGGCGACCCCCCTGGCTAGCAACCCCTGAACCATCTGGCCGGTGACTGTGGCAGTCCGTTGCGAAACCCATGGTCGTTTCCATACTGAACCCAGCTGCGGGGCCCTCGTTGAACGAAGCGCCAGGGACTGCGGCCACGACAACGGCCACGGCGACGGGGCTGGTGCTCTCCCGCCGCTACCTCGACCACGACCCCGGCCCGGTCCATCCGGAACGGGCAGCCCGGCTGAAGGCCCTGCTCGCTGGGCTGGAGCGCGAGGGGCTGCTGCAGCGCTGCACCCCGATCACCCCCTACCCCGCCAGCGACGCCGCCCTGTTGCGCTGCCACAGCCAGCGCTACCTTGACACGGTGCAGCGCGACATGGCCTACGGCAACGCCTGGCTGTCCACCGGCGACACGGCGCTGGGCGAGCACTCGGAAGCGGTGGCCCGCCTGGCGGCCGGCGGTGTGATGGCGGCCGTGGACGCGGTGCTGGCGGGCAGCGTTCGCAATGCCTTCGCGCCGGTGCGGCCCCCCGGCCACCACGCCGAACCCAGCCGCGGCATGGGGTTCTGCATCTACAACAACGTGGCGGTGGCCGCCCGCCACGCCCAGGCGGCCCACGGCCTGGAGCGGCTGTTGATCGTGGACTGGGACGTGCACCACGGCAACGGCACCGCCGCCGTGTTCCGCAGCGACCCGAGCGTGCTGGTGTTCAACACCCACCAGTGGCCGCTCTATCCCGGCACCGGCCGCGCCAGCGACCGGGGCGAGGGGGCCGGCGAGGGGTTCACGATCAACTGTCCCCTGCCGGCCGGCAGCGGCGGGGCGGCCGTGCTCGACGCACTGCGCAGCCAGCTGGTGCCCGCCGCGGAGGCGTTCCGGCCCGAGCTGGTGCTGATCTCGGCGGGCTTCGATGGCCGCATCGGCGACCCCCTCGCCGACTTCCGCCTCAACGACGCCGACTATGGCGCCCTCACCCTCGAGGTGATGGGGATCGCCGAGCGCCACTGCCAGGGGCGGCTGGTGTCAAGCCTGGAGGGGGGCTATGCCCTTGATGGGCTGGCCAGCGCCGCCGCCGCCCACGTGCGCACCCTGCTGGGCTGAAGCCATCGCTGCTGGGCTGAAGCCAACGCCGCTCAGGTCAGCTCAATCCAGGCCTCCACCACCTCGGGTGTGGCCCGCAGGGTGAAGCCGAGCTTCTCGCACACCCGCTGCATCGCCCGGTTCTCATGCAGCACCTCGGCGGTGATCCGCTCAAGCCCCTCATCGCGGGCGATCTAGAGCAGCAGCCCCAGCAGCTCGGTGCCCAGGCCCTGGTGCTGGTGCGGATCGCTCACCAGCATCGAGAACTCGGCCTGGTTGCGGCCATGCAACCGGCTGAGGCGCGCCACCGCCAGCAGGGCGTGCTCGCCCGTCTCGGGGTCGCGGCGATCGGCCACCAGCGCCATCTCGCGGGCGTAATCGGTGAAGCAGATGCGGATCAGCCGCTCATGGGCGATGCGCGCACTCAGCGACATCATGTGGAAGTAGCGCAGATACACGCTCTCCTCCGAGAGGGTGCGGTGAAACGCCACCACCAGCGGTTCATCCTCCGGCCGGATCGGGCGAAGCGTGACGGCACTGCCGTCACGCAGGCTCCAGGACCGCAAGTACTCCGCCGGGTAGGGGCGGATGGCCGGGCGGGGCGCCGTGCAGATGGCGCCCGCACCGCCGCCCACCAGCAGGATGCGCGCATCCAGGGCCACCAGCGGCCGCGCCGTGCCCTTCGGCGCCACCAGCAGCGGGTTCACATCCAGGGCGCTGATGGCCGGGTGATCCAGCGCCAGCTGGCTCACCCGCACCAGCAACTGCTCCAGCCCCTCCAGATCGGCGGGCCCCAGGCCGCGCACCCCCTGCAGGGCCCGATGGATGCGGGTCTGCTCCATCAGCCGCCGCGCCAGGGTGGTGTTCAGCAGCGGCAGGGCCACGGCGCTGTCGCGGAACACCTCCACCAGCGTGCCGCCGGTGCCGAACAGGATCACCGGCCCGAACTTGGGATCCACGCTGCTGCCCACGATCAGCTCCAGGCCGTCGTGGCGCGGCACCATCTCCAGCACCGTGACTCCGGCAAAGGCGGCATCGCCGTGGGCCCGGCGAATGGCGAGCTCCATCGCCTCGTAGGCCCCGCGCACGGCGGCGGCATCGGTGAGGTTCACCACCACCCCGCCCACATCGCTCTTGTGGGTGATCGAGGGGGAGTTGAGCTTCACCACCACCGGGTAGCCGATGGCCGTCGCCGCCGCCACCGCCCCATCGGCGGAGCTGGCCAGGCGCGTGTCCACCACGGGGATGCCGCAGGCGCTGAGGATGCGCTTGGTCTCCCACTCGCTCAGCAGGATGCGGCCCTCGGCGCGGGCGGCCCCGATGATCGATGCGGCGAGCGCCGACGGGGAGGGTTCACCGCTGGCCCCGGCGAGCTCGGCCTCCGGCAGCAGGGCCACGGTTTCGTAGAGGGCCCGCAGGTTGTCGCCGTAGCGCCACAGCGTGTGGAACAGGCGCGCGGCAGCGTCGGGGTAGCGGTTGGTGGCGATGCCGGCGGCATTGAGGATCGCCTCGCCCTCGCCCGCCTCATCGCCCCCCATCCAGCTGGCCACCAGCGGCTTGGTGGTGCGGGCGGCCAGATCACGCAGCCGCCGCTCGATCGCCACCGGATCGGTCATCGCCTGGGGCGTGAGGATCACCAGCAGGCCGTCGCTGCCGGGATCGGCCATGGCGATCTCGATGGCCCTGGCGTAGCGCTCCGGATCGGCATCCCCCAGCACGTCGATCGGGTTGCCATGGCTCCACTGGGGCGGCAGCACCACATCGAGGGCGGCGATCGTTTCCGCAGCCAGGCTGGCCAGCTCCCCGCCGCTGAGCACCAGGGCATCGGTGGCGAGCACGCCGGGCCCACCGGCGTTGGTGATGATCGTGAGCCGTTTGCCCGCCGGGCGCCGCGGCTGCTTGGCCAGCAGGTCGGCAAGATCGAACAGGTCGGAGAGCCGCTCCACCCGCAGCACGCCGCAGCGCCGGAACGCCGCCTCCAGCACCGCATCGCTGCCGGCCAGCGCGCCGGTGTGGGAGGCCGCCGCCCTGGCGGCCTGGTCGGTGCGGCCGCCCTTGATCACCACGATCGGCTTGGTGAGCACCACCTCGCGCGCCGCCGAGAGGAAGGCGCGGGCATCGCCGATCGCCTCCATGTAGATGACGATGCTGTGGGTGTCGGGGTCGTCGCCCAGGTGGGTGATCAGATCGCCCCAGCCCACATCGAGCATCGAGCCGATCGACACGAAGGCGCTGAAGCCCACCCGCTGGCGCCGGCTCCAGTCGAGCACCGCCGTGCAGATCGCCCCCGACTGGCTGAGGAAGCCCACGTGGCCGGGTTCGGCCAGCGACGCCGCGAAGGTGGCATTGAGGCCCAGGCGCGGGTTCATCAGCC
>JBJTWP010000226.1:0-6621 GCA_046081805.1 Cyanobacteriota bacterium | reverse complement strand
CAGCTGGGGAATCAGCACGAAGCCGCGGTAGCGCACCACGCTGTGGTGATGGAGAGCAGGGTGTTGAGCTGTCGGCAGCTCCGGATGCATGGCGGCGTTTTCGAAGTGAATTGGATTCAAGGAACCCTTGAGCGGGGTTCGCCGTTCCACAGGATTTGCTTTCGATTTACGGCGTCAACCCCAATGGTCGGGGCGACTCCCCTCAGTAGGTGGCTCCGCTGCGGCGCTTGTGCACCGCGGTGGTGCCGGCTGGGTCGAGCAGGCCGCCGTGGCTCACCTGGGCGTAGATCAGCCAGTGGTCGCCGCACTCCATCCGCTGCTTCACCGTGGCCTCCAGCCAGGCCAGTGCTTCCGGCAGCACAGGCTGACCCTCCGGGCTGGCCTCCAGCTCCAGACCGGCCAGGCGATCGAGCAGACCGGCACCGCCCTGGGCCGCCAGCTGCAGGCAGCGCAGCGTCGCAGCGAGCGGCGGCCCGCCGGCGGGCTGCGGGAGAGCGGCAGCGAACCGGCGATCCAGGCCCTCGGCCGGCTGGTGGGCTCCCTGTGCGTGCTCACCGCGACCCGCGGCGACGGGGAGAACTGCCTCAGCGGCGCCATGGTGGCCAGCTGGGTGAGCCAGGCCAGCTTCAGCCCGCCGGGCTTCACCGTGGCGGTGGCCAAGGACCGGGCGGCCGAGTTCCTCCTGCATGTGGGCGATCACTTTGCCCTCAACGTGCTGGCCGAAGGTCGCCAGAGCGGGCCGATGAAGCGCTTCCTGCAGCCGTTCCCCCCGGGGGCCGATCGCTTTGCGGGTCTGGAGCTGGAGACCAGCCCCCAAGGTCAGCCGATCCTGCCCGAGGCCCTGGCCTGGCTGGAGGCCACCGTGAGACAGCGGATGGAGTGCGGCGACCACTGGCTGATCTATGCCCAGGTGAGCCACGGCGGGCTCCTGGATCCCACCGGCACCACGGCTGTGCATCAGCGACGCAGCGGCGCACGCTATTGACGCCCCAGAACCTGCTCAGCGCTTGACGCCAATCAAGCAGGGAGGTTGGCTTCCGCCCCAGGCGGCCTGAACCCTCAGGCCGCCTGGGGCGGAGGGGTGGGGTCGTTGCCGGCCTGGAAGGGAATCACCAGGGTGGCCCAGTGGTCGGGGCGCTCCGGCCGACGGCGGGTGGCCCGGCGCACCCCGAACGGCACGCGCACCACATTGGAGGCTTCATTGGACGGGGTGGCGTCGTTGCCGTTCATGGGGATCGTCGATGAATGGCGTGATTGTGAAGAGGATTTGACGGGCCCATCACCGGCAAATCAGGAGAAAAGCCGCAGATCTGGGAATCTTAGCCAGTGGGGTGGCCATGGGCCCCCATCCAGTCAAGCGACCTGGCCCTCAGGCGGCTGTGACAGCAACCAGTTCCTCCACTGACGGACAGGTGCACACCAGATTGCGATCGCCGTAGGCGTTGTCGATGCGGGCCACCGCTGGCCAGAGCTTGGAGCCCTGCTGCTGCTCGCCGGCCGGGAAGCCGGCCTGCTGCCGGCCGTAGGGGCGGTCCCAGACGTCGGCGGTGACGGCGGCCAGGGTGTGGGGGGCGCGCTTGAGCGGATTGTTGGCCGGATCGGCGCTGCCGTTCTCGATCGCTGCCGCCTCGGCCCGGATCGCCGCCATGGCCGCGCAGAAGCGCTCCAGCTCAGCCAGGGCCTCGCTCTCGGTGGGCTCCACCATCACCGTGCCGGCCACGGGCCAGCTCACGGTGGGGGCGTGGAAGCCGTAGTCCATCAGGCGCTTGGCCAGATCGTCCACCTCCAGGCCGCAGCTGCGCTTCAGCGGCCGCAGATCGAGGATGCACTCGTGGGCCACGCGCCCGCCGGCACCCCGGTAGAGCACGGGGAAGTGGGGCTCGAGCCGCTCGGCCATCCAGTTGGCCGCCAGCAGCGCCACCGCACTGGCCTGGCGCAGCCCCGCCCCGCCCATCATGCGGATGTACATCCAGCTGATCGGCAGGATCGCGGCGCTGCCCCAGGGGGCCGCGCTCACCGGGCCGATGGCCTGCTCACCGCCGCAGGCCGCCAGGGGATGGCCGGGCAGGAACGGCACCAGGTGGGCCGCCACCCCGATCGGCCCCACGCCCGGCCCACCGCCGCCATGGGGGATGCAGAAGGTCTTGTGCAGGTTGAGATGGCAGACATCGGCGCCGTAGCGCCCCGGCTGGCACAGCCCCACCTGGGCATTGAGATTGGCGCCGTCGAGATACACCTGGCCGCCGTGGCGGTGCACCAGGGCACAGATCTCCCTGATGCCCGGCTCGAACACCCCGTGGGTGGAGGGGTAGGTGACCATCAGCGCCGCCAGCTGATCGGCGTGCTGAGCGGCCTTGGCTTCCAGATCGGCCAGGTCGATGTTGCCCTGCTCGTCGCAGGCCACCGGCACCACCGTGAGCCCGGCCATCACGGCGCTGGCGGGGTTGGTGCCATGGGCAATGGTGGGGATCAGGCACACCTGGCGATGGCCTTCCCCACGGCTGCGGTGGTAGGCCCGGATCACCAGCAGGCCGGCGTATTCCCCCTGGGAGCCGGCATTGGGCTGCAGCGACACCCCGGCGAAGCCGGTGATCGCCGCCAGCCACTGCTCCAGATCGGCCACCAGGCGCTGGTAGCCGCGGGTTTGCTCGGGGGGCGCGAAGGGATGGAGCTGGGCGAAGGCGGGCCAGCTCACCGGCAGCAGCTCGGCCGCGGCGTTGAGCTTCATCGTGCAGCTGCCGAGCGGGATCATCCCGTGCACCAGGGAGAAGTCGCGGCTCACCAGGCGCTGGATGTAGCGCAGCAGCTCGGTTTCGCTGCGGTAGCGGTGGAAGGCCTCCTGGCGCAGCCAGGGGCCCCGGCGCAATGGGATGGCAGCCTCGCCCCCGGGGGACCCGGCTCGCCAGAGCCACCGCTCAGCCCCATCGGAGCAGCCGGCGGCGGCCAGCTGCTGCTCCAGCTCCGCCAGCAGCGCGCCGGCGGCGGGCGGGGTGGAGCCCGGCCCGGCCAGGGCCGCCAGCAGCCGATCCAGCTCGCCCAGATCACTCAGCTCATCGAGGCTGATGCCCAGGCCGCCCGGTGCCCGGCGCAGGTTGAAGCCGGCGGTTTCGGCCCGGTCGGCCAGCTCGCCGGCATTGGGCGCCGGTAGGAACAGGGTGTTGAAACCGGCGCCGGCCTGGGGTTCCAGTCCGATGGCCGCCAGGCCCCGGCCCAGCACCTCCCGCAGCTGCAGCACCCGACGGGCGATCGCCGCCAGCCCGTCCGGACCGTGGTGCACGGCGTAGAAGCCCGCCAGCACGGCCAGCAGCACCTGGGCGGTGCAGATGTTGCTGGTGGCCTTGTCGCGGCGAATGTGCTGCTCGCGGGTCTGCAGGGCCAGGCGCAGGGCGGGCCGGCCCTCCGCATCGAGGGACTGGCCCACCAGGCGCCCGGGGATCTGGCGCTTGTGGGTCTCCGTGGTGGCGAAGAAGGCGGCATGGGGGCCGCCGAAGCCGATCGGCACCCCGAAGCGCTGGCTGCTGCCCACGGCGATCTCCACCCCGAGCTCGGCCACCGGCGCCAGCAGCACCTGGGCCAGGGGGTCAACGGCGGCCGTCACCAGCACGCCGGCGGCCCGGGCAGCCGCGATCAGCGATGCGGGATTCCACAGCCGGCCGCTGGCGCCCGGCAGCTGCAGCAGCAGGCCGAACGCCCCGTCGAAGCCCCTGGCATCGGCCGCCAGGGCAGCCGGATCCACGGCCACCACCTCCAGGCCCAGGGGCTCGGCGCGGGTCTGCAGCACCGCGAGGGTGTGGGGGAAGACATCGGCGTCCACCAGGAAGCGCCGGGCCTCCCGTGTCTTGCAGGCCCCATAGCTCAGGGCCATGGCCTCGGCCGCCGCCGTGGCCTCATCCAGGAGGGAGGCATTGGCGATCGGCAGGCCGGTGAGCTCGGCGATCAGGGTCTGGAAATTGAGCAGGGCCTCCAAGCGCCCCTGGGCGATCTCCGCCTGGTACGGGGTGTAGGCCGTGTACCAGGCCGGGTTTTCGAACACGTGGCGCAGCAACAGCGCCGGGGTGGCCGTGCCGGCGTAGCCCTGGCCGATCAGGGAGCGCTGAACGGTGTTGGCGGCTGCGATGGCCTGCAGCTCCGCCAGCGCCTGGGCCTCATCGCAGCCCTGCGGCAGTCCCTCGGCCGCGGCCTCGGGGGCGAGCAGGATGGCCTCGGGCACCACCTCCGCCACGAAGCTGTCGAGATCCCGGCAGCCCAGATCAGCCAGCATCAGCGCCTGCTCGGCCTCACTGGGGCCGATGTGGCGGGCCGCAAACGGGCTCAGGGGACGGGCAGACAAGGGCCGCTGGAAACTCGGCGGATCCTAGGGAGATCCGCCCGCCTCCCCGGCACGGTTGAGTAGCCTGATCAGTGGCCTGCCACCTTGCCGCCATAGGCAGCGGCATCCAGCAGGCCATCGAGTTCGGTGGCATCGCTGGGGCGCACCACCAGCAGCCAGCCCTCGCCGTAGGGATCGTTCTGCAGTTCCTCCGGGCTGGAGAGCACCGCCTCGTTGCGGGCCACCACCGCACCGCTCACCGGCGCAATCAGGTCTTCCACCGCCTTCACCGACTCCACCGAGCCGAAGCTCTGACCCCTGCTCAGCCTGGCGCCCACCTCGGGCAGCTCCACGAACACGATGTCGCCGAGCTGATCGATGGCGAAGGCACTCAGCCCCAATCGCCAGTCGTCGCCGTCGGGACGCACGTACTCGTGGCTGTCGGCGTAGCGACAGTCGCTGGGGAAGGAGAGCGCCATCGGGGCGGGATCGGTCCCCCTCAGTCTGTCGGAAGCAGGGCCGCCTCAGCCAACGCCCCCAGCGCCCGCTCCAGGGCGATGCGCACGTGGGCGTGGTGGCTGCCGCCCTGGGCATAGAGCACGTAGGGCTCCCGCAGGGGCCCATCGGCGCTGAACTCACTGGTGCTGCCATCGATGAAGGTGCCGCCCGCCATCACCAGCTCACTGGCGTAGCCAGGCATGGGCGCCGGCACCGGATCCAGATAGGAGCCGACCGGCGAGGCGGCCTGGAAGGCCCGGCACACCGCCCTGATCCGCGCCGGCGCGCCGAGCCGCACCGCCTGAATCACATCGCTGCGCTCACCGCCAGCCGGGGGATTCACCGCAAAACCCAGCTCGGCGAAGCTGCGGGCCACCAGCTCAGCCCCGATCAGGGCCTCGGCCACCATCTGCGGCGCCAGGAACAGGCCCTGGAACAGCAGGCGGTTGAGATCAAAGCTGGTGCCGCCCTCGCTGCCGATCCCCGGAGCCGTGAGCCGGCAGCAGGCCTGCTCCACCAGCTCGGCCCGGCCGGCCACGTAGCCGCCGGTGGGGGCGATGGTGCCGCCCAGGTTCTTGATAAGGGAGCCGGCGATGAGATCGGCGCCCACGGCCGTGGGCTCCAGCTCCTGCACCAGCTCGCCGTAGCAGTTGTCCACGAACACCACACAGCCCGGCTGGAGCGTCTTCACCCGCTCCACCAGCGCGCCGATCCAGGCCACGCTGAGGGCGGGGCGCCAGCTGTAGCCGCAGCTGCGCTGGATCAGCACCATCCGGGTGGGTGCCGCCAGGGCCTCGGCGATGCCGTCCCAGTCGATGCCGCCGTCGGCCAGCAGGTCGAGCTCGTCGTAGGTGATGCCGAACTCCGCCAGCGAGCCCTGGCCGCTGCCGCGGATGCCGATCACCTCCTCCAGGGTGTCGTAGGGGCGCCCGCTGAGGGCCAGCAACCGATCCCCGGGCCGCAGCACGCCATAGAGCGCCGCGGCGATGGCGTGGGTGCCGCTCACGAACTGGAGCCGCACCGCGGCGGCCTCGGCCTGCAGCACCCGGGCAAACACCCGATCGAGCACCTCACGGCCCTGGTCGCCATGGCCGTAGCCGCTCACCGAGGCGAAGTGCTGCACCCCCACCCGCTCGGCCTGGAACGCCGCCAGCACCCGCTCCAGCCGCGGCGCCACCGCAGCGGTGTGGCGGGCCGCAATCGGGGCGATGGCATCAGCCGCCCGCGCAACCCGTTCGGCCGCCCAGCGCTGGTGGGTCATGGGCGCACCCTAAATTCCCCTTCTACCGGAGAACCCCTTGGTTCATACCCCTACCCCGCCTGCCGCGGTGCCGCCTCCCCGCACGCTGCGCATGCCGGCGAGCTCCAGCGACAGGCAGGAGGCCCGCATCCGCAAGGCCGTGGCCAAGCCCCGGGCCCCCCTGCCGCCCCGTCAGCGCAAGTTCAAGGGCGGCACCACCAGCTTCATGCTGGTGATGCACGTGGGGGCGGTGGTCGCCCTGCTGCCCCGGTTCTGGAGCTGGCAGGCCGTGGCGGCCCTGGCTGTTCTGTACTGGACCACCGTGCTGGGGGTGACGCTCGGCCTGCACCGGCTGGTGGCGCACCGCAGCTTCGTGGCGCCGCCATGGGTGGAGCGCACGCTGGTGCTGATGGGGGCCCTGGCCTGCCAGAGCGGCCCGATCGAGTGGGTGGGGCTGCACCGGCACCACCACAAATTCTCCGACCAGCCCACCGACCACCACGACGCCGCCCGGGGACTGTGGTGGGCCCACAGCGAGTGGATGCTCCACGAGATCCCGGCCCTGGCCCATGTG
>JBJTWP010000225.1:0-3962 GCA_046081805.1 Cyanobacteriota bacterium | reverse complement strand
CTCCTCCACCGGCTCGCCCACGCTCACGCCGCCCACGGCGATGCCGGGCAGCTCCATCGCCGCCACTACCCGGGCCGACTCCAGCCGCAGCGCCGGATAACAGCCGCCCTGCACGATGCCGAACAGGGCCTGATCGGGCCGCTGGTGGGCCTCCATGCAGCGCTCCAGCCAGGTTGGGTGCGGCGGCAGGCCTCGGCCACCACCGCTTCACTCGCCGGGTAGGGCGGGCACTGGTCGAAGGCCATCGCCACATCGGTCCCCAACGCCATCTGGATCTCCATCGCGCGCTCGGGCGTGAGCGTGATCCGCGCCCCGTCCCGGGGCGAGCGGAACACCACGCCGTGGTCGTCGATCCTGTTGATGTCCCCCAGGCTGAACACCTGGAAGCCGCCCGAGTCGGTGAGCAGCGGTCCGTCCCAGCCCATGAAGCGGTGCAGCCCGCCCGCATTGGCCACGATCTGTTCGCCTGGCTGCAGATGGAGGTGATACGTGTTGGCCAGCACCATCTGGGCGCCGGTGTCGCGCAGCTGGCTTGCCGTGACCCCCTTCACGGTGGCCAGGGTGCCCACCGGCATGAAGCGGGGCGTCTCCACCACCCCGTGGGGGGTGTGAAAGCGGCCGCAGCGGGCACGGGTGCGGTCGCAGTGCGCCGTCACCGTGAAGGTGAAGGATGGGAGCGTGATCGAGTCGACCTGGTGCGGCTTCGACGCTAGGTGCCCCGCAGATGTCCCCCCCGCCGAGCCGCCTGCGGCAGGCGCTGGCCGATGCCTCCGGCGCCTGGATCTTCTATTCGGTGCTGCCGGCCTGGCCCGGGGTGACGCCCCGCTTTGAGCGGATTGCCCGCTTCGCCCCGCTGGTGGGGGTGGTGTTGGGGGGCGTGCAGGGGCTGTTGTGGTGGCTGCTGGCGCCCTGGCTGCCGCCGGAGGCGGCGGCCCTGCTGGTGCTGGCGCTGGGCCTGTGGCTGAGCGGCGGGCTGCATGCCGATGGCGCCATGGACACGGCCGATGGCCTGGCGGCCGGCCCTCGCGCCCTGGCGGCGATGGAGGACAGCCGCGTCGGGGCGGCTGGGGTGCAGGCCTTCGCGCAGGTGCTGCTGCTCAAGCTGGCCGGGGTGCTCTGCCTGGCGGTGCTGACGCCGGTTGGGGTGGCCGTGGCGTTGCTGTGGACCGGCTGGGGTGCGCGGATCGCCCCCCTGCTGGCGATGCACGCCTTCCCCTACCTGCGGGAGGCGGGCACCGCCGGGTTTCATCGCCAGCACCGACGCGGACTGCTGCGGGAACTGCTGCCCGCCCTGCTGGTGCTGCCCTTGCTGCTGGCCGCCCTGCTGCCCAGCTGGCCGCGGGGGCAGCTGGCCCTGGCGGCAGGGCTGCTGGCGCTGCTGCCGCCGCTGCTGGTGCCGGTCTGGATCGGCCGGCGCCTTGGCGGTCACAGCGGTGACACCTATGGCGCCTGCGTGGAATGGAGCGAGGCCCTGGGACTGCTGCTCATGGGGCTGGTGGCGCGGCTGGCAGCCTGAGCCGAAAGGCATTGCCCTCCGCCGGAAGCACCGGATCCACAGCCGAGGGAGGGCAGATCAGCTCCAGCCCACCGCCGAGGCTGTGGGCCAGCTCCCGTCCCAGGGCCAGCCCCAGGCCGGTGCCGGCGGTGGCCGCGCCACTGCTGCCGCGCTCACCCCGCTGGAAGATCACCTCCCGTTCGGCCGGGGCGATCGCCGGGCCGCCGTCCCACACGCAAAGGGCCCAGTCACCCTTGGACCCGGCCGCGCAATGCAGCCCCACCGCGGCGCCCGGCGGGCTGTAGCGAAAGGCGTTTTCGAGCAGATTGGCGATGATCTCGGCTACGGCACCGGTGTCGCCCTGCCACTCGGGCAGGCTGGCCGGCGGTTGCCAGGGCCGGGCTTGCAGGCTGGCTGTCGCTGCCGCTCTGCCCAGCAGGGGCTGCAGCGCCGCAGCCAGCGCCGCCTGGCCGCCGCTGGGCAGCGGTGGCAGCAGCAAGGGGGTGGGCGCGGCCTCCACCTGGGGTTGGGGCGTGGCCATCCCCAACTGGTCGAGGGCGTCGACGTAGCGGTTGAGCTGACGCTCCTCCGCCAGCAGTCCCTCCACCAGGCTGCGGTGGGGGCTGCCGGGTTCCAGTCGGCGCAGCAGCAACTGGCCGAAGGTGCGCAAGGCCGCCAGCGGGTTGCGCAGTTGGTGGAGGAGCACGCGGGTGTGCTCGCGCTGCTGCTGTAGATCGGCCAGGAGCCGCTGTTGCTCCAGATCCAGGCAGAGGGCTTCCGTGAGGCAGAGGGCCACGGCCTGCAACCGGCGGGTCAGCGGGGCGGGCCAGGGAATGGTGGTGGTTTCCACCTGCAGGGCGCCGAGCAACATCTGTTGATGGCGCAGCGGCAGCCAGCGCCGCTCTGCGGCGGGCAGCCGCAGCGGGCTGTCGGGCCCCACGGTGGGGAGGGCCAGCCCCTCAGCGGGCCATTGCCCCACCGGCACCAGATCGGGGGTGGCGCCGCTGCTGGGCTGGGCCACATACACGACCAGAGAGCGCAGGTCATCCCGATCCGTGAACTGGGCGAGCTGGAAGCCCAGCAGCGTCAGAAACCGCTTGGAGACAGCCATCGTTGGCAACTGGCCAGGCCGCTCCAGGAAAATGTCTGGAAGCGGTGGAAAATCTGGGAAAAAGTCTTAAGATCTCGGTATCGACCAATACGTCGCACCCCGCGAGCGGTCGGCCAGGCCAGCTGCCTTCTGTCAGGCCAACGTTGCGTTTTCACGCTGCGGAGGCTACAGCAGAGTCAGTTGCGTCCTGGCGATATCCAGCAGTCCGGTTGGCCGGACTGATTTGGCTGTCCATGGCCGGTTCGCCGGCCAGTTCGTCTCTGCTCCGGGCACCAGATGGTTGGGCGTTGCTCAAGGCCTTCCGGTGCCGGAGGGTTTGGCCTCGGATGGTCGCTGCGCTCCTGCGTCGCGCCAGCCGATGTTCTCCTCGTCCCCCTTCCACCCCAGTTCTGGGGAGTTTCCATTCATGTCCAAGAAGCGCAAGCGGATCAGCCGCCGCCGTCTGGCTGGCCAGAGGGTGCTGGCCCATGTGTCCACCTTCAACCTCGAAACCGGCTCCCACAAGCCCGTGACGGCCGCCCGCCGCTACATCGCCGAGAACACCATCACGGCCCCGGCGATTCTCAACGTGCGCCGCAACGAACACACCACCGACCGCTTCTTCTGGGGCGAGAAGGGCCTGTTCAGCGCCCAGTACGCCGAAGAAAACCACTTCCTGTTCCCCTCCCTGCGCGAGATCGTCGATCGCATCGGTGAGGACGTGCTGTTTGAAGGCCTGGAAGCCCTCGCCGCCGACGACTGGGAAGAAATGGAGGAGTACGAGTACGCCTTCGTCTGATCTCGAGGCGCTCCCTCACCCGGTGCGTGTCCGCCCGGCCCTGGGGCCGGGCTTTTTTGCTGTTGCTGCGGCCCCTTCAGGCCAGGCAACGGCGCACAAATGTGGCGATCTGCGGCAGCACGGTTTGATCGATGCTGTGGCCACCGCTGAAGGGCAGCAGCTCGGCCTGGGCGCCCCCCTGGCTGAGCCGCTCCAGCACCGCTTCGCTGGCGGCAAACGGCACCACGGGATCCTCCCGGCCATGGCTGAGCAGCACCGGCGGCAGTGCTGCGCTGGCGGCGGCCCCGGGTTGCCAGCCCTCGTGGGGATAGCCGCTGCAGGCCACGATCCCCGCCAACGGCAGAGCGCTGCCCACATCGAGGGCCATGGCGCCGCCCTGGGAGAAGCCGAGCAGCACCGTCCGCTCCAGCGGCACGGAGCTGGCCAGGGCAGCGAGGCGGCTGTTCAGGGCCCGGCGGGCTGCCGGCAGCTGGCTCCAGTCGATCGGCTGCAGGCCATACCACTGGCGGCCCATGCCATAGGGATGGGGCTCCGGGGCCCGCAGCGCCACCACGCTCAGCTCGGGCCCCACCAGCAGC
>JBJTWP010000224.1:0-4654 GCA_046081805.1 Cyanobacteriota bacterium | reverse complement strand
TGGTCGTCCAGCCCACCAGGCCCAGATCCCGATCGATGTCATGACCGCCGAGACGGCCGCCCCCGCCACACCCACGCCGATCACCCACACCGGCAAGGACGGCAAGGGGATCATGATCACCGAACCCGCCATGCGGCAGCTGGCCGCCCTGATCGATCAACTGGGCGATGCCAAGGTGCTGCGGGTGGGGGTGCGCTCAGGGGGCTGCAGCGGCATGAGTTACACGATGGACTTCGTGGATGCCTGCGCCATCCGCGCCGATGACGAATGCTATGGGTACGCCCCCGAGGGCGGTCCCAGCTTCACGGTGGTGTGCGATCCCAAGAGCCTGCTTTACATCTACGGGATGCAGCTCGACTTTTCCTCGGCCCTGATCGGCGGCGGCTTCAATTTCACCAACCCCAACGCCAGCCAGACCTGCGGCTGCGGCAGCTCCTTCGCGGTGTGAGCGATGGGGCCTGAGGTCTTGCCAGCCCCGCCGCTCCGGCTGACGGAGGCCCAGGTGCCCGACGATGTGGATCTGGTGGTGCTGTTCGGCTCAAGGGCGCGGGGCTATGCCCACCCCAGCAGCCACTGGGATGTGGGGGTTCGCTTCCACCGGCCCCATCAGCCGTTGCTGCATCTCTGCGCCCTCGACCCGGTGCTTGCCCGGGCCATCGGCTGCTCCAGCGATGCCATCGATGTGGTGGAGCTCGCCCAGGAGCGGGCCAACCTGCTGCCATGACGCCGCTGGATCAGGCAGGCCTCGAGCGCAAGCTCAACCATCTGCGCGAGCTCCTTGCCCTGCTCCGGGCTGAATCCCGCGTTTCACTCGTGCAGTTTCTGGAAGACCGGCGGCAGCAACTGCTGGTGGAACGCCTGCTGCATCTGGGTGTGGAAGCCGCGAGTGATCTGCTTGAGCACGTTCTCGTGCGGGACTACAACCGCTTCCGCAGACCTACGCGGAGACCTTTCTCGAGGCTGGGGCAACGGGGTTGATCTCCCTGGCACTGGCGGAGCGCCTGGTGCCGGCAGCCGGGCTGCGCAGCCGCCTGGTGCATGACGACGAAGCCATCGATCCCCGGCGGGTTCATGCCGCCATCCCCGTTGCCCTGCGTGATCTTGAGGAACTGAGTGCTGTGCTGGCCGCCAGGGTGGCAATGTGATTCGAGCCAAGGGCTCTGCCAGCGCGCGCCATGACCAGCACCGACCATGACCAGCACTGAACCAGCCAAGGCCAGCACCAGCCCGGAAGCGTCGCTGTTTGAGCAGGCGATCGGCCGGTACAACGCCGGCGCCCCCGTGCAGGAGCTGATTGGCGAGTTTCTGGCGATCACCGAGCAGGCGCCGCGCCTGTCGGCGGGCTGGACCTGCCTGGCCTGGCTGCAGCTGCTGAACAACGAACCGATCGCAGCGCTGAAATCGGCCAGGCTGGCGGTGAAGCTCAACCCCCAGGATCCCCAGGCCCGCCTGAACCTGAGCCTGGCGATGCTCGAAACCGGCAGCAAGGGGGTGCGCGAACACATCGAGATCGTGCAGCGGGTGATGGGGATGGCGCCGGATCTGGCCAAGGAGCTGCAGGATTCCATCGGCGACGGCCTGGCCCGCCGGCCCGGCTGGGGGGCGATGGAGAAGGTGCAGGCCTGGTTGAACGGTTGAGCCGTTGAACCCGGCGCTGAGCCCCGCACGATCCGCCCCGGCTGCACCAGAGCCAGGGCCAGAGCATGGGCCCGTTCTGCTGCTGAGCAACGGCCACGGAGAAGACCTGAGCGGCTCCCTGCTGGGCCGTGCCCTGCAGGCGCGGGGGGTGGCCGTGGAGGCCCTGCCGCTGGTGGGCCATGGCGCGCCCTATCGGCAGGCCGGCATCGCGGTGCTTGGCCGCACCCGCAGCTACAGCACCGGCGGCCTGGGCTACACGAGCTGGCGGGGCCAGCTCACCGAACTGCTGCAGGGCCAGCCCCTGTATCTGCTGCAGCGGCTGGGGCTGCTGCTGCGGCAGCGCCGCCGCTTTGCACTGGTGGTGGCGGTGGGGGATCTGCTGCCGGTGCTGGGGGGCTGGCTGAGCGGCCGGCCGGTGGCGGTGTACCTGGTGGCCTACTCCAGCCACTACGAAGGGCGCCTGCGACTGCCCTGGCCCTGCGGCTGGCTGCTGCGCCGCCGGCGGGTGGGGGCGGTGTGGAGCCGCGATGCGCTCACCGCCGCCGATCTGAGCCAGCAGCTGCTGCGGCCGGTTCGATTTCTGGGCAACCCGTTTCTGGATCCGGTGGCCCAGCAGGAGCAATCCAGGCCCGCGGCTGGGCCGCAACAGCTGGCCCTGCTGCCGGGCAGCCGGCTGCCGGAGGCAGGCCGCAACCTGGAGCTGATGCTGCGGCTGCTGGCCCTGCTGCCTCAGGCGCTGCGACAGGGCGGGCGGCTGCAGCCGGCGGCGGCACTGGTGCGCGAGCTGGACGCCGATGCCATCGCTGCGCTGGCCGGTCCGCTGGGCTGGCGGCTGGAGAGCCAAGCTGCGCTGGTGGGCCATGGGCTGCGGCTGGAGCTGGGCTGGGGCCGGTTTGCGGAGATTCTGGGCAGGGCAGACCTGGTGCTCTCGATGGCGGGCACCGCCACCGAGCAGGCGGTGGGGCTGTCCAAACCGGTGCTGCAGCTGGCGGGCCGCGGGCCCCAGTTCACCGAGGGCTTTGCGGAAGCGCAGCGGCGGCTGCTGGGGCCGGGGCTGTTCTGCGTCACTGCTGCCGGTGGCTCGGTTGCCGGTGGCTCGGTTGCCGGTGGCTCAGCTGCCACTGGCACTTCATCCAGTGGCAGTGGGGCCGGCCCTGCGGCGGCGCTTGAGGCCAGTGCCGCTCTGGCGGCGCGGCTGCTGCAGGATCTGGCCGATCCCAAGCGAGCTCCGGAGCTGCACCGGCAGCTGAATCGCGAGGCGGGTCTGCGCATCGGACCCCCGGGGGGCACCGAGCGCATGGCGGAGGCGATCATGGCGCTGCTTACGCCGCCCAGCCATGGCTGATGCCCCCAGTGCCCTGCAACGCCTCAAGGGGGCTGTCGACACCCTGCTGGTGATCGATGTGTTCGTCGTGATCGCCGGGGCGGTGTGGTTCGGCCTGGCCGTGGCCCTGCAGAGCCAGAAGGTGGAGGCACCGCTACAGCTGTTTCAGCGGCTCTGGGAACCGCTGTTCACGCCGGCGATCGGCCTGCTGATGGCGGCCGCGCTGGTCAGCGGGGCGGCGGGCTGGTGGCAGCGGCGAGGGCGGCGCTGAGCTCTCCGTAGTGGAACTGAAAGCCCTGGCTCTGCAGCCGTTCGGGCAGCACCTGCTGGCCCTCCAGCACCACCTGGGCCCCATCGCCGAGCAGCAGCTGCAGGATCGGCCCCGGCACCGGCAGCAGGCTGGGCCGCCCCAGGGCCCGACCCAGCGCCGTCGCCAGGTCGCCCATGGTGACAGGGGTGGGGGCCACGGCGTTATAGACACCGCTGTAGGTCGGATCCTCCAGGGCCTCGGCGATCAGGCGGCAGAGGTCGGTGCGGTGGATCCAGCTCATCCACTGGCGGCCCGAGCCGACCGGCCCGCCAATGCCGGCCCGGAACACCGGCAGCATTTTGCCGAGGGCGCCGCCATCGGGGCCCAACACAATGCCGATGCGCAGCTTCACCACCCGGCAGCCGGCTGGTGCCTGATCGGCGGCAGCCTCCCAGGCCCGACAGATTTCGGCGAGGACATCGCTACCGCTGGCGCTGGTTTCCGTGAACCGCGCCGTTTCGCTGGTGCCGTAGAAGCCCACGGCCGAGGCGTTCACCAACACCTGGGGGGGGCTGGGCAGAGCTGCCATGGCCCGCACCAGCTGTTCGGTGGTGCGCAGGCGGCTGTCGAGCAGCAGCTGGCGGTGGGCCGGCGTCCAGCGTTGTTCGGCGATGGGCTCACCGGCCAGGTTCACCACCCCATCGGCCTCGGCCAGGGCTGAATCCAGACCATCGTGCCGCCAGGCCTCAGGGTCGACGGGATTGAGCTGCAGCAGATTCAGCCGCTCGCCCGCCAGGGCCGGGAAGGGCTGGGGCTGGCGGCTCACCAGGGTGAGGGTGTGGCCAAGCTGGAGCAGGTATGGCACCAGTTCTCGGCCGACAAACCCCGAACAGCCCAGCAGCAGCAGCCTCAAAGCGGTTCGTCGTCGCTGCGGTGGAGGTTAGGCGCTGAAGCCGGCGCCGCCGCGGCCCCCGCTGCAGCATTGCCGCTCAAGGACGGACGCCTGGTGCACGTGAACAGGCAGACCTCCGCCAGCAGCCTGGAAGCGGCCGCCAGTGATGCCGCTGCCTAGGAGACCATCATTCAGTGCCCAGGCGAGATCCTGGATCAGCGGAACAACTCGCTGTGAGAGCCGAGCCTCGCCAGGCGGAGCGTTTAGGGATCTGCTTCCGATAGATCAGGAGAAGATCGGGCTTCAGGTGACATTCCCGATAGCCGCTCCAGTCACCGCTGAGAAGGTGATCCCGAAAGCACTCTGGCAATGGACCATCCATTGCAAGCACTGTGATGGCCTGCTCAAGCAGGGCATCGATACTGCCGCGATGACGGGGGGTCGCCCTGATTCGTCTGTAGTCGCGTCGGAACGCTTTGGCGAACTCAATCGTTCGCATGCAGTTCGGCGATCAGCGCCTGAACATTGGCAACTTTTTGACCTTCGTTCG
>JBJTWP010000223.1:0-3952 GCA_046081805.1 Cyanobacteriota bacterium | reverse complement strand
CGCAACGGCTTTCAGCTGGTCGGCATCCTGCCAGGGGCGTTCCGCCACAGGCAGTTGGGTTACGTCGATGCGCTGGTGATGGTATGGGAGCTGGTGGAGAGGCCGCAGCCGTGAAGGTGGTGCCGCTGCGGCTCCAGCCCGGGGTCGATCTGCGCTGGGCGCTGGAGGACTGGATGGAGAGGTAGAAGGAGCAGGCCGGCTGTGTGATCAGCGCCGTCGGCAGCCTGTCGGTGGACCAGTTGCGCCTGGCAGGGGCGGCCGATGCCAAGGCGTGGAGACCATGCAGACGCCGCCCCGCGCCAGGCCGTGCCGCCCGATGCCGCGCGAGAGCACCGAGACGATGGTGCGCAACATCGGCCAGGCGCTGCTCCAAACCTGCTGATCGACACAGCCAGAAGGCCCCAGCGCCTCAACAGCCCGCTCTGAGGCTGCCAGCCATCAGGACCCTGATCCGGAACCGGGTGGCTGGGGGCGGGACCAGCGCCGGTAGAGCCAGACCCGACCGCCCCCCAGAACAGGCTCCAGCAGGTGAGCCAACCAGGGGCTCAGAAACAGAAGGGCAGGAACTGGGTGCGGCAGGCGGCATAGCCATCCACCAGCGCGCCGAGGCCGATCTGGTGGGCGATGCCAAAGCCGGTGAGGCCCTCCACGACGATGCCGATCACGATGCCGAGCATGGCGGCGCGGCCATTGAACAGCTCGACGCGCTTGAGCTGCTCCATGTGGATCAGCTGCTCAGCGCGGTGCTGGAACCACTGGTCGTTGGCGGGGGTGTTGTTGGTGCTCATCGGGTCCTCGTGGGTGAAACAGCGGAAGGTTGCGGAGCCAATCACACCCCGCTCGGGGGTGGGGTGGGGGGATCAGTCGGGGGTGCTGGGCTGGAACATCAGGGCGGTCAGGAACCATCCAGCGAACAGAGCTGCAGCGAGAGCAGCGATGTAGTCAGTGCCCATGGCGATCAGCCCAGACCGATCTGCTGGAGGATGCCCTGGCCGGTGAGCAGCTCGGTGGCCAGGCCGATCACGAAACCGAGCATGGCCAGACGGCCATTCCAGGTTTCTGCGAAGGCGACAAATCCGAAGCGAGGGGTGGTTTCAGCCATGGGGTGGGCGGATCATCTGCTTAGATTGTAACGCTTTGCGAAGCAGGCTGGACAAGGGCGTCCGCGCGGTCCCTGAACCGTCTTGGATCGCAGTTCCGGCGGCAGCTGGGCGGCGGTATCAGCGGCCACCAGCCGCGGTGGTGCCATGCCTGGCGGCGAGCAAGTCGGTGTTGACGCCGGGGCCGAGCAGGGCGACGCGGTTGGGCTTGAGCGCCGCACTGATGCTGCTCCCCCAGCCAGATCGCCCCATGGCAGGGCGCCACCAGCGCTGGCGTGGTGGCTGAGATCGGCCGGCCGCCGCTGCTGCTCCAGGGGATCGCGGCAGCCAGCCAGTCCCAGGGGCTGGTGGGGCTCAGCGGCAGCAGGGTGCCGCGGGTGAGGAAGCCCTCGTAGCTGAAATCGACGGTATCCACCCCGGGGCGGTCATCCTTGGAGGAGATGCGCTGCAGCCGCTTGAGGAAGGCCTCAAAGACAAGCCGCCCCGTGCGCTGCGACTCACTCATCCCGGCCAGGGCGATGGAGAAGAGCAGCAGACGGGCATTGGCGTACGGCGCCAGCACCCTGGGCGCCAGCACCAAGGAGGGTGGTGCCGCTGGAGCTGCGGCAGCGGCACCGGGTGGGATCGCCATGGTGCGGTTCAACTCCGCTGCAACGGCGCGCAGTAGCCGCCGCTGCTGCCGCTGAGCTGGGGGTCGCGGCTCCAGCTCGCCAGGCTGGGGAGCACCAGCAGCAGGCTCTGCACCTGCTCCAGCCGCTGACGCCGCAGCGCAGCAGCAAGCGAGAGCCCCTCGCCATAGCGGGTGCTGATCTCCTCCAGCGGCAGCTCGGTGGCGTACTCGATCACATTCGCCTTGCGAATCGGTGGCATCGCCACGGATGGCTGGACCACGGATGGCCCAGCTACAGAGGGCTGGAACACGGCTGGCTCTGTCAATTCCCGCAGGGGGCCCTTGCGGCACACCTCCAGCACCGGCCGCTGGTGCTCCGGCCCCAGCGCCGCCAGCTGTTCATCCAGCCGCGCGATCGCGACCAGGGCGCGGCGGGCCGGGGCGGTGCTGCCCTCCTTCAATCAGGAGGCGGGGCCATGAACGAGATCCCGTTTGTCGTGGAGGCGGCCGATGGCGGCTCCTACCGGGCCCGGGCGATCGGCGCCGCGATCCACACCAAGGCCGACAGCCTTGAGGGACTGCACCGGGAGATCCGCGATGCCGTTCTCTGTCACTTCGATGCAGGGGAGGCACCCCCCTCTGATCCGACTCGATCACGGGCGCCAGTAACTGCTGGCCCTGGGAAGATCCCCCGCGACCTCAATGGCGCGGATCTGGCCAGGCGACTGAAGACCTACGGCTATCGCGTGAGCCGTCAGAGCGGCAACCACAGCCGCTTGACGCGGGATGCTGATGGCAGGCAGCAGCCTCTCACCGTTTCAGCCCACAAGCCATTGAGAGTGGGGATCCTGCGGCAGATCCTCAAGGACGTCGCGTAGCTCTGGGACGCCGTCAGGCTGATCTCCATCTCGGAGCGGGCGCCGCCACAGCCCTGGGAGGGGATCAATGGCATCGCGGCGCATGGTGTCATCGAGGATCTGCAGCCAGGCCCGATGCTCCGCCAGGCTTCTGGCGCGGATCTCCACGAACTCAAAGGAGGCATCAGCCGCTAGATCCATTCAGATGTTGGGAGCGAACACGACGGGGCCGGCGTGGCTGTTGCCCATGGCATCCACCATCCCCTTGCGCACGCCGACAGGGAGCGCCATGCGGCTCAGCAGTTCCTCGTACTCGCTCTTGCAGCGGAAGTGGTTGAGGACCTGGTGCGCCAGACCCAGGTTGGGTAGGTCGCCCTCCCCGAAGGCGGAGCCATCGGAGGTGTACCAGCAGGCCGGCAGGCGCTGGATGCCCGGGTAAGTGGTGATCTGCGGCGGGTCGCACGCCAGCCACTCGCAGCCTGGGGATCAGCAGCGACCGGGTGGTGGGCCCGCTGCAGGCCGCTGCTGGTCCCTCCCCGTGGGGCATTGCCCGGAGGCGGCAGTGGCACCGCCGGAGCCGCACCGCCAGCGGGATCAGGCGGGGCGCCATGGGCCTGGCCGAGCAGCGGCTCCCGCCAGGCGATGTGCTGCGGCAGGCCATGGACACTGGGCAGCTCCCAGTTCAGGACGTTAGCCCGCGGTACCAGTTGCAAGCGCGGCAGCGAGAGGCGATCACCGCGGCTCTGGGCCTGCTGCCGGTCGCCCTCACTGGGCCAGCTGTGCTCGGGGGGAAGCACCAGCACCAGTGCCGCGCCGTCGCGCAGCACCAGCAGATCAGCGGCGGCCAGAAACACCCCCAAGTCGGTGCCGCGTCCATCCACATCGGAAAGCACCGAGCTCAGGCTGGCCGGCAGGTGGCTCCAGCTGCCACGGCTGAGCATGCCGGCATAGGTGCGCAACGCATCGCGGAACAAGCCCGACGGGCGGGCTGCATCGCGGCGCTTGCGGTAGGCGGTGTCCGGTTCCCGTTCGCCTTTGGGGAGGTCGTGCTCCTTGCGGCTGCTGCCATCGAAGGCAGAAAGCAACGCCCAGCAGTCGGCGGTGATCTGCAGCAACCCCGCCATTGGCCGCAGGCTGGGATGCTGCTGCCAGGGGGTCTGCTGGCAGGCGGGACTGCTCACGCGGCATCGGGCGATTGCGAGCTATTGCCGACTGGGGGAAGCTGCTTCCCTGCTCCGCTCTCAGCAGCAAAGCCTCAACAGGACGCGGCTGTGTCGGCTGGTGGAACTGATCTGTTGGAGACGCAGCAGAGCCGATGACAGAGCGATCGCGGCCGCCAGGCCTGATCCAGCGCTACCGGGAGGAGCTGCAGGCCCGCCACTACG
>JBJTWP010000222.1:0-3138 GCA_046081805.1 Cyanobacteriota bacterium | reverse complement strand
CTGATCGGCGTTGTCGCCCCGCAGCACCAGCCGGTATTCGCTGCGGCTGGTGAGCACACGGTAGGGCTCGCGCAGGTCGCGGCTGATCAGATCGTCGATCATCGTGCCGATGTAGCTGCCCTCCCGCGGGAAGTGCACCGGCTCCTGGCCGCCCAGCAGCCGGGCGGCATTGAGGCCGGCCACCAGCCCCTGGGCGGCGGCCTCCTCGTAGCCGGTGGTGCCGTTGAGCTGGCCGGCGCTGAACAGCCCGGCCACCCGCTTGGTTTCCAGGCTGGGCTTGAGCTGGGTGGCGGGCAGGTAGTCGTAGTCGACGGCGTAGGCGGGCCGCAGCATCACGCAGCGCTCCAGCCCGGGCAGGGTGCGCAGCAGCTCGAGCTGCAGCCGCTCCGGAAGACCGGTGGAGAAGCCCTGCACGTAGATCTCAGGGGTGTCGCGGCCCTCCGGCTCCAGGAAGATCTGGTGGCTGTCCTTGTCTTCGAAGCGCACGATCTTGTCCTCGATCGAGGGGCAGTAACGCGGGCCCTTGCTGTCGATCAGGCCGCCATAGATCGGCGTGAGGTGCAGGTTGTCGCGAATGAGTTGGTGGGTGGCAGCGGTGGTGCGGGTGAGGTGGCAACTCATCTGCTCGCCGCTCACCCAGGCGGCCGGATCAAAGGAGAAGAAGCGATCGGCCGCATCGCTGGGTTGCTCCTCCAGCTGGTCGAGGGCGATGCTGCGCCGATCGACCCGCGCCGGCGTACCGGTCTTGAGCCGATCCGTGCTGAAGCCCAGGGCCTGCAGGGCCTGGGTGAGGCCCTCGGCGGCCTGCTCGCCGGCCCGGCCAGCCGACATCGACTGGTGACCCACCCAGATCCGGCCCCCGAGAAAGGTGCCGGTGGTGAGAACCACGGCGTCGGCGGCATAGGTGCTGCCGAAAAAGGTGCGCACGCCGATCACCCGGGCTGCCGGACCCTGGCTGGGCTCCCAGGTGCCGCCGCCGCCATCGGCGTCGCCCTCGATCTCCAGGCCCGTCACCATCGCCTCCCGCAGGGCCAGGCGGGGGGTGTGCTGCAGCAACTGCAGCATCTGGCGGGAGTAGAGCCGCTTGTCGGTCTGGGCGCGCAGGGCCCACACGGCCGGGCCCCGGCTGGCATTGAGCACCCGTTTCTGCAGGGCAGTGGCATCGGCGAGCCGACCGATCACACCGCCGAGGGCGTCCACTTCATGCACCAATTGGCTCTTGGCCGGCCCACCCACCGCCGGATTGCAGGGCTGCCAGGCGATGCGATCGAGATTGAGGCTGAACAGGGCCGTGCTGAGCCCCAGCCGGGCCGCTGTCACGGCCGCCTCACAGCCGGCATGGCCGCCCCCCACCACGATCACGTCGAAGCGCTCAATAGGCGGCTGGCTGAAGGGCATCGGTGGGCGGCGTTCTACAGGGGTGGGGCTGGACCGGCCGGCCCGTGCCCGTGGCCAGGACGGGAGTTGTCTCGGCGCTGGGCGGTGCCGCTCGGGGAGACCGATCGCAGCACCAACCCACACACCGCGATGGACCTTGGCCCTGAGCTGTTCAAAGTCCTGGCTGATCGGACGCCAGGGTGAGTGACAGCTGCACTGACTACATGACTGAGATTCATTCCGTGACTGAGAGTTTATCGGGTTGATGGATCAGGGGATCGCAGGAGACCGGGCCACGGCTCAGCTGATCGCCGATCAGCCCAGCCAGCTCCGTTAACTGGGGCTGCTGGGTCCAATCGCGCCGATGCACCAGCAGCCACACCTCCGCCGTGATGCCTGGAGCGAAGGGAACGGGCTGCAGCGCCAGGCCAGTGGCCTCCAGTTGCCGCCGCCAACCCGGCGACACCAGCGCGTCCACCGGATTGCCCCGCAGACTCTCGGCCCAGGTGACTGGGTTGTTGTGGCCACTGCACAGATGCAGGGGTTGGCGCTGATGCTGCTGCACCAGGCTGGTGATGGCAGGACAGCAGGGCAGGGGCGGCAGCAGCACCCCGCTCCAGCGGGGCATGCCGGGAAGGCAGCGGGGCTGGTGCTGGGCCCGCACCAGCTGGAGGGGCATGCCCCCCACCGGCACCAGAACGCAGCCATCCCAGAGCAGGCCAGAGCGCAGCTCCTGTTGGGCGGACAGCTCGGGGATCTGCTGCCGCAGGTCCTGGCCCCACACCAGGGCTCCATCCACCACATAGCTGCGCACCAGGGCGTCCACTGGCGGAGGGGACGAAACCGGGCAGGCAGCGGCAGCACGGCGTTCAGATCCTGCAGGGCGCTGCTGAGCCAGCCATCGGCCGCGATCCGAGCCACACCGGCATCGAGTCGATGGCGTTTGGCGGCTCGGCGGAGCAGGCGCAGGCAGGCCCCATCCCCACAAGACAGGCCCTGGGGGTCGCTGGGCGGCTTCAGCTCCAGGCCCAGCTCCGCGGTCATGCGGCGGCTGTGGCGAACCACACTGGACTGGGAGAGCTGCAGCAGCTCGGCGGCATGCACCGCGCTGCCCGTGAACTCCAGCAGGTCGAGCACCCGCAGAGCCTGAAACAACTGCGGGGCGCGATAGGCAGGGGATTGGGGTGCGAGGGCCACGGGCCTAGGAGGGGCGACTGGCATCACTGTCCGGCAGCCAGGCCGCCAGAGCAGGGGATCTCCTGCGAAAGACAGCTGCCGCCGCCCAGAAGAGCCCTTGGGATCCTGCCGTTGCGCTCCAACCTGTGCTGACGTTTGCCCCCACGACGGGTCGAAACGACCGACCGGTTGGCCCCACGCCAGATCGGCCGGGGCCTCCGACAGGCTGCGGTCATCGCCTCGTTGAGACAACCAACTCAACAGGCGCCTTGACAGAGTGCATCAGGGGCCGCACAAGTTACATCGCTGGCCGCACAAGTTCGGCCAGCGGGGAGAGGTGAACAAAGCTGGCCAACTTCGGGGACACCAGATCCAGTATCAGGCCTCCCGAGCAGGCGCTGCCAGACCGGTCGCGGCTGGGTCGAGGCGCACAACATGGCCTCGTGATCACCTTTGCCCCCCATCGGCGCATGACGGGTGCCCCGTGATCAGCCCGCCACAAAGCTTCCATGCAGCCCATGGGGGATCGCCAGGGGCAGCTCCAGCACGGCCAGCTCAGCCAGGGAGGCCGCATCGAGAATCACC
>JBJTWP010000221.1:0-10656 GCA_046081805.1 Cyanobacteriota bacterium | reverse complement strand
CCCTTCTCGGTGGAGCGCACCCATGCCTTCCTGGGCCGTCCCCGGGGCCGCGGCGCCAAGGTGCCGGTGAGCGCCAGCTTCGATCAGAACCTGCGGCGCTTCACCATCAGCTTCCCCGAGCCCGTGCCCCCGGGCAGCACGGTCACCGTGGCGATCAAACCCTGGTACAACCCCTCCCAGGCCGACACCTACATGTTCCAGGTGACGGCCTTTCCGGCCGGCCCCAACCCCTCACCAACCCCGCTGGGCTTCGGCACCCTGCGGATCTACGGCTACAGCGACTGGTGGTGAGGCGGGCAGGCTGTTGGAGTCGCCTGTCTCCAGGCACTGAGCAGTCCCTGGCCCCCTGCCGGGGTTGCCACAATCGGGTGGATTGATGCCCTGAGGCAGCCCATGGAAGCCCGTTGGAATGGCCGCGTGATTGCCGCCAGTGACGACATCGTGACCGTAGAGGGCAACGCCTACTTTCCGGCGGAGGCCCTGAATCGCGAGCTGGTGCGTGGGTCCAGCCACACCACGGTGTGTGGCTGGAAAGGCACAGCCCACTACTACGACCTGGTGGTGGACGGCCAGGTGAATGCCAATGCCTGCTGGTACTATCCCCAACCCAAGGACGCCGCCGCCCAGATCCGGGGCCGGGTGGCCTTCTGGAAGGGTGTGCAGGTGACCTAACCGCCGGGGTGGCGCAGGGTGCGCCAGCCGCCACAGGTGGTGCTCACCTCCACCCCGATCTCCATCGGACCGCAGGCGGTGCCGAACTGCTGCTGCTGCCACCAGGTCACGGCCTCGGTCCAGGCGGCGTCGAGCGATTCGTAGAGATCGTCAAGCACAGGATGGGGAGCGCCCTCGCGATCCACCAGCCGGTATTGGCGCAGTTGGGCCATGGACGGGAACGGACATCACTGCATGGAACCATCCTGGTGGCTGTGACGGCGAGGAACTGTCACCTTCACAACATCTTCAGGCCTTGCCAGCCACGACAGGTTGCGCTAGCGATCCATTGCAGGTGCGCCATTGCAGGGGCGCCATTGCAGCGGCTGGGTCGGGGCGCCTCAGTTCAGATAGCGGCGAATGGTCGGCCGGCACCAGAAGACGAGCACCGCCACGATGGCGGCCCACAGCGGCGCAGCCAGGGCAGCAGTGACCCATCGCCCCTCACTGACCAGCGCCAGGCGCACGATGCCATAGGGCAGGCTCACCGCCAGGCTCATCGAGAGGGCCACGATGGCCAGGATCTGGCCCCAGGGCCGCCAGCGCAGCAGGGCGACACTGGCCACGATCCCGACCACGGCGGTGGGAAGCACCGCACCAGCCCCCACGGCGATATGGGCCGCGCGCCAGTTGGGTTCCAGCAGGATCACCGCCAGACCCAGCGGGATGGCCAGCCCATTGGCCGCCAGGCCCAGCCAGCTCAGGGTCAGATACCCACGGGGAGGCTGGAGCATCGAGACGCACCCGATCAGGCTCCCCATGCTGCGCTGTCGCCAGTCCGGCCTGGCCACCCTGCCATAGCGCAGCACGGCCCCCGGGCCTGTTCAGCGCAGCTCGAACAGCAGCAGGTCGGCGCCGTCCGGGCCCGCGATGAACGCCTGGGGAGGTTGGGGCTGACTGGTCGCCCAGCCCAGCCCGTCTCCCCGTCCCAGGGTGAAGGCCTCCCCGCCGGCCGGCTGCTCCAGCCCACCGGCGCCCTCGATCATCTGGATCCAGACCAGGCCGCCATCGCCGCACGGCAGCGGCAGGATGGCAGTGCTCTGGGGCCGGGCGCGCCACAGCCGCACCGGCCGGTGGATCGCCATCGCGCCGTCACGCCGCTCGGGATCCAGCAGGAGGGCCCAACCCTCACCGATCGCAAACGGCTTCTGCCCGTAGGCCGGCGCGAGGCCGGCCACTGCCGGCTCGATCCAGATCTGCAGCAGCCTGCAGGGCTCGGCCCCTTCATTGATCTCGCTGTGCACCACACCGGTGCCGGCGCTCATGCGCTGCACCTCGCCGGCCCGCAGCACCTCGGCGTGGCCCATCGAGTCGCGGTGGTTGAGCTGACCCTCCACCATCACCGTGATGATCTCCATGTCGCGGTGGGGGTGCATGCCGAAGCCGCGCCCCGGGGCGATGGTGTCGTCGTTGATCACCCGCAGCGGCCCGAAGCCCATCCAGGCCGGGTCGTGGTGGGAGGAGAAGGAGAAGCTGTGCCAGCTGTCGAGCCAGTCGAGCTGGCTGTGGAAGCGCTCAGCGGCCGGGCGGAACACCAGGCCGGATGCGTTGGTGGAGGCAGGGGTGCTGGTCATGACTGGGGACGGTGGAGGTGCTGCAGTCGGGAGATCAGATCGGTGATCGAGTCATCCTGGGCGGGCTGGTGCCTGTTGCTCACCAGCTGGCGGCCCACCACGTGATCGCCGAGGTGGGCGAGCTGCAGCCGCAGGGCGGTGAGCACTCCGTGGCCGTGGCCGCCGGAGTGGGTGGCCAGGGCCACGGGGCGGGCGTTGAACAGGCCGCTGGCCTGGGCCGCGGCGGCAAAGCGCCCGGCCAGCTTGAGGTTGTCGCCGTTGCTGGCGGCGATCACGACCAGGTCGCTCATCGGGGCTGGGGCGCCAGGATGGGGGGCCCATGCAGGTTTCGCTGATGCTGCGCCCCGCCCGGTTCCCGGCGCAAGAACGCACGCCGATGGGCGCCAGTCACCCCGAGGTGACCCATGGTTGAGTCTCAGGGATTTACCGCCAGTCGCGACCATGCCAACTGCAAGGCGGAGTGGGCCCTGCGGGTGATCCAGGGGCGCTGGACGCTGCTGATCCCGCGGGAACCGGAGGCCGATGGGGTGCTGCAACGCAGCGTGGATCCCGCGGTGCCGCCGCGGGTGGAGTACGCCCTCACCCCCCTGGGGGCTGAGCTCATTCCCGTGTTGGAGGAGTTGCACGCCTGGGGGGAACAGGCCGGCGGTGCCGCGGAGGCCCGGCCATGACGGTCGCTGCCATGGCTCCTCCCGCCCCGCTGGCGGTGTTCCCGCCGATCCAGCGCGCCGCGCTCACCACCCTGCAGGTGAACCTGGGCTACCGCTGCAACCAGGCCTGCAGCCACTGCCATGTGAATGCCGGCCCCAGCCGCACCGAAATGATGGATCCGGCCACCCTGGCCCTGATCCCCCGGGTGCTGGCGGCCCGCTCCATCGCCAGCCTCGATCTCACCGGGGGCGCGCCCGAGCTGCATCCCGGCTTCCGGGAGCTGGTGCGCCAGGCCCGGGCGCTGGGGGTGGCGGTGATCGACCGCTGCAACCTCACGATCCTGGGCGAGCCGGGCCAGGAGGATCTGGCTGACTTCCTGGCGCAGCAGGGTGTCACGGTGGTGGCTTCGCTGCCCTGCTACCTGGAGGACAACGTGGACCGCCAGCGCGGCGCGGGGGTGTTCGAGCGCAGCATCGCCGGCCTGCGGCAGCTCAACGCCCTGGGCTTCGGCCGGCAGGGATCGGGGCTCGAGCTTGATCTGGTGTTCAACCCCCAGGGACCGAGCCTGCCGCCGCCCCAGGCCCGGCTGGAGGCCGACTACCGGCGGGTGCTGGGCCAGCGCTACGGGGTGGTGTTCAACCATCTTTATGCCCTGGCGAACATGCCGATCCAGCGCTTCGCGGCCGTGCTGCGCCAGGGCGATCAGCTGGACGCCTACCAGCAGCTGCTGATCGCCAGCCACCGCGAGGCGAATCTGGAGCGGGTGATGTGCCGCACGCTGATCAGCGTGGACTGGCGCGGCGAGCTGTTCGACTGCGACTTCAACCAGCAGCTGGGCCTCGCCCTGCCGCAGCCCCGCCGTCTGGCCGATCTGCTGGAGATCGATCCCGCCGGTGATCCCATCGCCGTGGCCCATCACTGCTACGGCTGCACCGCCGGCAGTGGCTCCAGTTGCGGCGGTGCCCTCAACGGCTGATCGGCACCCAGGCATGAGCTTGATCCCCCCCGCCCCGACCCATCACTAGCATCGGCCCATGGATCTCTCCAGTACGCCGATGCTCGGCGGCGCGACGGCTGCGCCGAATCAGGGCGGCGCCACGTCATCGATTCCGCGCCGGGAGCATCGCAGTCCCGTACCGGCCCTGAGCGTGGCAATCCAGGTCGACTTCCTCGACGGCACCCAGAAGCACACCGGGCGGCTCTGGGATTTCAGCTGTACGGGGGCCTGCGTCTGGATTCCCTACAGGCTGACGAGCGGGACCGAATCGATGCAACCCGGCTGTGAGGGCGAGGTGGTGATTCATCACCCCTCCGACCCCCTGACGATTCCCGTCGCGGCTCGCCTGGTCTGGGTGGACATCCAACCGCGAGCCACCTACGCCGGGTTCCGGTTCCTGGGTCAGAACGACTTCTCCAACACCTTTCTGCGGCTGCTGATCCGAGGTTGATGCTGCTTGGGCTGGCGCTCCATCTGGCGGCCCTGCGCAGCCCCGACCTACCGGTGGCCGTGTGCGTGGTATCTCCACGGGTGGAGGCCGTGTCCCTGGGGGATGCCCGCGGCGAGGTGCACTGCCTTCGCCCCAGCTGGTGGTGGTGGAACCGCTCCAGGAGGTGCGGATCGAGCGGGGAGGACGGCAGGTCTGGCGCCAGGCGGCCCCTGCGGCAGCGCCGCTCAGCAGCCCCCTGGCCTGGCCGCTGACCCCGATTGCCCCGGGGGAGGAGGTGCTGCTGCGCCTGCGACCGCGTCTGGCACCGGCGGGGGCCTATGCCCATGTGGAGCTGGTGGGCGCCCCGGCCGGCCGGATGGACGCCGCCCAAGCCCTGCTGGAGAGCTTGGCGGATCAACCCAGGGCCTGGGGCGCCGCGATTGAGGCGGCCTTGGTGGGCGGCGATGTACCCCTGGCCTGGGCCCTGCTGTTTCACCCGCGCCTGCCGGCCAACCCAGACCTGCAGGAGTTGCGGGCCGAGGTGATCCAGCGGGGCTGCGGAGATTGAGCCGCAAGGTGGGCCGATGCGGCAAGTCGATCAGGCAGGGCTCCAGGGCAAGGGCTGCGCTCCCTCAGTCGCGCCACCAGCGCCAGGCCTCCAGATTGATCAGCAGGCCGATCAACACCATCGCCACCATCAGCAGCACCTGATCCCATCGGGAATCGGGCACCACGATGTCGGCGATCAGATGGGGGATGTTGGTGGCGGTGTAGAGCACACTCAGCCAGAAGTGAAGCCGCCGGAACGGTGCCCAACGGCGGACCTCTCCGGGAGCACTGGAGGCATAGGCGATCAGGTTCAGGGCCAGCAGGGGCACCAGGAAGTAGCCGAGCATGGCCCCGAACACCAGGGGCAGGCGACCCGGAGCCACGTGGCTCTCGATCGCCGGCGACAGACCGTGAAACAGGGGCATCAGCCCTAAGTCCACATGAAAGAGCATGCAGAGAAACCAGCTCAACCAGAGGGTGCGCAGCCGCAGGTCGCTGTCGGTGCCGGTGGACGCCACGGTGGGGGATCAGCCGACAATCAAGGCGATGCCCAGACCGACCACCATCAGGGCGATGGTGGCCACGGCCCAGAGGGCGTGCTGCTGGGCATCGCTGCGGCTCTCCGATGCGCATCGGTGCCTCATCGGCGTAGAGGTTGTCATGGTGCTCCAGATCCTGGGTATGCATGACCGCCATGGCATCTGCTCAGACCCTAGGCAGACTCCAGGGCAGCGACCCCAGCTGAGCGGCCCAACCGCCCAAGCCCGGGCAGGACGCCGTCACCAGCCTACGCCGATCACCAGAACCCCTGGCGATGGAGCCAGAGACCCAGCAGCAGCATCGGCACAAAGACGGCCCCGGCGATCTGGGCCTTGACCACCAGGGGAGAGGGCAGGCCCGGCTGAGGGCGGGTCCTGGCTGGAGCGGGGGGTGCCATGGGGTTACCGAAGGGGAGAGGTGGCCGTTGGGACACCGAGCCCAGCCCAGGAGCTTGGGGCCAACGAAAAAGCCCTCCGGCCAGGGCCGGAGGGCCAGCAAGGGGAGCCCGCGGCTGGATCAACCGAGGCCGATCTGGGAGAGGATCCCTTGGCCGGTGAGCAGCTCAGTGGCCAGACCGATGACGAAACCGAGCATGGCCAGACGGCCATTCCAGGTTTCAGCGAAGCTCACGAAGCCGAAGCGGGGGGTGGTGTCAGCCATGGCTGGGGCGTTACAAAACGTTGAGGGAAGTGTAACAGGATTTGAAGGGGGCTGGCGGGTTTGACGCGCATCGATCAACCGGCGCTGATCCTGGGGGGCTTTCTGATCGGGACGGAGGCCTACCGCCCGATGGCCGAACGCCTGGAGACCCGGATCGGTCATCCCGCTCCTACGCGGCGATCTGTGGCGAGTCCGGCGGTCCGGGCGACGGCCTGGTGCCGGTGAACGCAGCCCTGCTGGCGGGTGCGGCACACCTGCTGCTGGAACCTGTGGCCCACGGCGGAGCCTTCGGCAGCCGCTGGTATGGCACGCCGGAGGTGGTGGATCAGTGGTGGGACGCCCTGGAGTTCGGCAGCCCGGAGGGCCTTGGCGGCTGAGCTTCCGGGCCTGTGCTCGGCAAAGCCGCTGCCGTGCAGGCGGCCAGCAAGTCACCCTTTCACTCACATCAGTAGATTGAATTCAGAGTTGCTGGGGTGTGCTGTGCGGCGCATCACGATCCAGGTTTCTGACGATGCGCACATGGCCCTGAAGCTCCTTGCCATCCTGGAAGCCAAGCCATTCGGAACGGTGGTACAAGACGCGCTCGAGTTCTACCTTCAGCACAAGAATGGCTACGAACTCGACATAGTCCGGGGGGACACCGCCGAGGAGCCGGGCTTCAGCTCTCCTCCTCGGGGTCGCCCTGGCCCCGTTCCCCCTCCTGCAACATCTGGCGGTTGAGCTCCACCTCGTAGCCCTCCACCATGGCGACCAGGGCTTCGGCCTCCTCGGCATCCACTTCCAGCGCTTCCGAGAGGGTGAGATCGGGCACTTCAGCGGCCCCAACCGCACTGAGGGCCATGCCCAGGGCCGCGGCATCCCGATGCCACACCGCGCTGGCCTGGGCGAGCTTGTCGAGCACCTCATCGGGGATCCGCTCGCCGATGCGCCGTGACACCGCGGCCGTCAGCCGCCGGTCATCGAACACCGCCGCCGCCGCGGTGTGGGCGGCGTGAAACGCCCCCAGGGCATAGAGGGCTTCCTGGCGCAAGGTCTGGAGGCTCTTGGCCATGGCCCGTTCCCGCACGCCCTGCCACGGCCCTGATGGCGTCGCGTCACTGCCGGCCTCGGGGCCGCCATCCAGCTCCCCCAGGCTGCCGGTCTTGGCCAGCACTCCCGGCACCGTGACCGGCTTACCGGGATCCAGCACCTCGCCCACCTTGCGCATCCAGCGTCCCACCTGACGGCGAAATCCCATGGCCATGGTTGCCACTGGAAATCAGTGTGACGCCAAAGCGGGCGCGCTGGCTGTCCGCTTCGGCAGCCTGAGCTCTGGCACAATCCACACCAGCAAACCGTGGTATCAGACCGTGTTCAGCGCCAAGACCGAGTATGGGTTGATCGCGCTGTTGGAGCTGGCCTCCATCCATGACCAGGGCGGCGTGCTGCAGGTCGGCGAGATCGCCAGTCGTCAGAAGATCCCAGATCGCTACCTGGAGCAAATGCTCACCGCCCTGCGCCGCGGCCAGATCCTGCGCAGCATTCGGGGCCCGCGCGGCGGCTACCAGCTGGCCCAGGCCCCGGCGGAGATCCGGGTGCTGGACGTGGTGCATTGCCTGGAGGGAGAAACCGCTGCCCCTGACCGTTCAGGGCGGGACACCGCCGAGCAGGGGGTGGTCGCCGGCGTGGAACAGCAGCTGGCGGAGGCGCGGCGCAGGATTCTGGAGACCACCACCCTGCAGGAGCTGCTGGAGCGGCGGGATCAACTGGTGCTCTCCCAGGCGATGTATTTCATCTGAGCGAGGTCGTTCGATGGACGGCCAAAGGACTGCCTAAGGACTGCCGTTGTCGTTCGATGACGAGTTGAGGAGAAAGGTTGAGGGACTCCCGTTGGGGTCGATGGCCTCGGGGCTGCCCTTGGCCTGGAACGCCTGCCATGCCAGCGGTTCGGCCAGGGGCAGCCGCAGCAGCCAGGGCACCAACCCGAGCACAACGACCCTGGCCCGTCGGTCCTTTAGATTCTCTTCATGTGTTGACGGCTCCGGCCGAGGTTCCTTGAACGACAACCATCCCGTCCTGCTGGCCATGCTGCAGGAGCTTCGGCAGCTGCGCCACCGCTATGCCAGCGAGCCCTGTGATCTGAACCGTTACCAACTCGTGCGCCAGGAGGCCCGCGTGCTCCAAGTGCGTCCGGATCTGGTGGCGAGCGCCTGAACGGACTCTGCAGCAGCCAGGGCCTCCCCAGAACCCGCCACAATCCAGGACCCACCACAATGGAACAGCGGCGCTGCCGCTGTTGCTGAACCCGGCTCGGTCGTTCCATGGCCCTGGATCAACTCAAGGCATTCCTGGTGAGGATGCAGACCAACGAAGCACTCAAGGCTGAGGTGCTGGCGGCGGCCACCGCCGACGATGTGGCCCAGCTTGCCCTGAAGCTCGGCTATGAATTCTCTGGTGATGAGCTGTTGCGCGCCTCGGGACAGCGATTTGATCGGGTCACCGTGCGCAAGAACGACATCCCGGGCGAATACAACTGAGCGCCAGGCCGGAGGCCCATGCCCATCGGCCTGGCTCAGGGCACCATGCCATCGCGCTTGGCCTCGCTGATGGCGCGATCGAGCCGGCTCACCAGCGCCTCGCTCAGCCGGGGCGACACGCTGAAGGCCTGGGATTGTTTGTTCGTGCCCGGCATGGCCAGATGGAGCTGGGAGCGCTGGGCCACGGAACTTCTCTCCAGCAGACTGCGCAACTGCTGTTCATCCGCCAGCACCGCATCGACCTGCTGACGCCTCAGCAGTCCTGGCGCCTCCTTCAGCTGGGGCATGGGCACAACCCCCACCTTGCCCCTGAGCGGTGGTTGCTCCAACAGCTGGGCGCTGACGCTGCCGGGTCGCGCCGCGACCCGGCGACCGATCAGATCCGTGAGCGAGCGAGGCTGAAACCCCAGCAGCGGTGGCTGCTTCACCACATCGAGGGTGATGGTGCTCACGATCAGCGACGCGCCGATGATCCGCACCATCCAGCACAGCAACACGATGGCGTGGCCGCGGGTCCGGCTGACGATCATGTTGGTGCCCGGCCCTGAGGCCAGCACCTGAAACACCAGGGCGTAACGCCGCAGCTGGTCCCGCCAGCGGCCGTCGCCCCCCCGTTGGTGCTCATCGCGCCACACCACCCAGCTGAGCAGCGCGATCACCGCCAGATAGGCCGCCATCACCCGCAGCAACTGGGGATTGAGCACAGCCCTCAGCAACGACTGGCCCCCCGACAGGGGATTGCTTCTCACCAGAACGGCCAAGCCTGCCTCCTGGAACGGCAGGGTGAAGCGGTAGCGGCCCACCCGCTCGGGCGACACGGTGAGGCAACCCACCCCCACCTCCACCTGCCCCTGCCGGGTGGCCTCAAGCAGCAGCTGAACATTGGAATAGCCGCGCAGCACATAGGGCAGCTGTTCCCGGTTGGCGACCGCCTGCCAGAGCTCCACGGCGCTGCCGCGCCAATCACCCGTTGCCTCCTGTTCGGAGCAGGGCGGTGAACCGGCCAGCACACCCACCCGCAGCACGGGCTCTGGGTCCGCCTGGGCTGGCAGGGGCAGCACCCCCAGCACGATCGCCAGCCACCAAGCCGCCATGGGGCCCATCCGTGTCCACCTGGGGGCCATTGCACCACCCCGATCGGCTGGCTGCCGGCCTGGTGGTGCTGTTGGCTCGATGGCGGGGTGGGGGCGATGCTGGGGCCCACCGGCCCGTCCCCTCCCATGGCTCCAGCGGGTTCAGCCTTGGCCCAGCTCCACCAGCACCTGCACACCACCCGGTTGCTGGGCTCGATCAGCAGTGCCCTCTACTACGACCAGAACACGGTGATGCCGGCGGCTGGTGCCGCCTGGCGCGGCGAGCAGCTGGCGCTGCTGGCCGGCCAGCTGCACGGGCGGCAAAGCAGTGCCGACTACGCCGAGCTGGTGGCAGCGGCCGAGGCCGAGCTCGGTGCCGACACTCCGCCCGAGCGCCGCCGCAACCTGCAGCTGCTGCGACTGGAGCTGGAGCGCCAGCGCTGCCTCGATCCCGATCTGGTGGCCGCCCTGGCCAAGGCCCAGTCGCGCGGCAATGCAGTGTGGCAGAACGCCCGCGCCCGCAATGATTTTTCAGCCTTTGCCCCGGCCTTGAAGGAGCTGATCGCCCTGCGCCGCCAGCAGGCCAGCCAGCTCGCCGCTGCCGAACCCGTGCCGCGCAGCCCCTGGGAAATCCTGGCTCAGCCGTTTGAGCCCGACATCAGCAAGGCGCGGCTGGAGGAGCTGTTTGTACCGCTCAAGGCAGAGCTCCCCGAGCTGCTGGAGGAGGTGGCCAGCAGCGGTGCCCCGGCCTCGGGGGCCAGGGGATCGACAGGCCCAACCGCCGATCTGCCTGAAGCCCTGCAGGAGCAGCTCTGCAGCGAACTCCTCGACAGCTGGGGCTACGACCCAGCGCGCTGCCAGCGCTCCCGCTCCGCCCATCCGTTCTCCTGCACTGTTGGTCCCCAGGACTTCCGGATCACCACTCGGGTGGTGCCGGGCCAGCCCCTCTCGGCCT
>JBJTWP010000220.1:0-2969 GCA_046081805.1 Cyanobacteriota bacterium | reverse complement strand
TCGAGGTCCAGCTGCAGGCCGCCGCCAAGGGGTTGATTCCCTATGTGCCGGCGCTGCGGGGGCTGCCACGTGGCAGGAGCAGCTGAGGCGAGGGCCAGCTGGGCTGAGTCCAGTCAGAGAGCGGTGCCTTGAGCACCATCGCGGAAGGCGAAGCCCGTGGGATTTGACCGACGATCCTGCCGCGGCTTCGGCCTGTCGGCCCAAGACCCTTTCAGAGCCGCAGGCTGAAGCTGTCGCAGCGGTGAAAGTCGGGCTCGGGGCCAGGATGCTGCAGGGCCCAGTAGCTGAGGCTCCCATCGGTCAGCTCCAGTACCGTCGTGATCCCGACCCGCAGGGCTGGGACCGCCGCCAGTTCCGTTGGCAGGGGCCAGCGCAGATCCAGCCGCAGTCCAGCCGGCCGGCGGGTCAGCTGAAAGGGGGGCGGCTCCAGGCATGGCGAGGTCTGTCCAGAGCGGTAGCCGTCAAAGCGATAGACCGCCCAGTCGCCGCTGGGTGCCAGGTTGAGCTCCCAGTAGGCCGCGCCCCCCAGCGGAGCCAGAAACAGCTCGAAGCAGGTGTGTTGCCAGAGTCCGTCCCGGCGCCCCGGGCTGGGGGCCGGCGGGGGCAGCCACGGGGCTGGCGCTGGCGCTGGCAGCAGCCCCTGCAGCGCCATGCTGAGGTTGAGCAGGGCGCCCGAGTTGGAGCGCCGCAACCAGATCTCTCCCTGCAGGGCCAGCGTCGCCAGCCCCGGGGCGGAACGCTCGGCGGCCCCGCCGAAGGGCTGGAGTTCAAACGGCAGCGCATCCTGCGGCACCGGATCGCGAGGCAACGACGCAACGCTCATCGGCAGAGCTGCTCGATCAGGGCGCGGATCGGAGCTTCCTGGGCCTCGATGCTCTCCACCAGGCGGAACTGCACCCGGGCCCGATCCAGGTTGTGGCGGCCGTGGCGGGCCTTGAAATAGACGTTGCCGGCCAGATGATCGCTGAAGAACCGCAGCCCCAGCTCGAACGGGAGCAGCCGGATCGCGTCGTACAGGTGGGCGATGTCATGCGCGCTGAGGAAGGAGCGGCCCTCGCTCAGGTAGCCGCCGAGCATGGCCCGGCACAAGGCCAGATCGAAGCGCACCGCCTCCGGATCTCCGGTGTCCTCCCCCAGGGGATTGCAGCCGGAGCGCAGGCAGTCGCCGATGTCGTAGTGGATCAGCCCGGGTTTCACGGTGTCGAGATCCACCAGGGCCACGGCCTGGCCGGTGCTGGCGCAGAGCATCACGTTGTTCACCTTCGGGTCGCCGTGAATGGGCCGCAGCGGCAGCCGCCCCGCCTGCCTGGCCTGCTCCAGTACGGGAGCCAGGCTCTCGCGCTCCGCCACAAACGCCTGGCACCAGAGGCTCTCCGGGCAGCGCTCCACCGCGCTGGCCTCACGCAGCCGCTTGTAGTCCGCCAGGTAGGTCGGGGTGACATGGAACCCCTCGAGCGTGTCGGCCAGGCGCTCGGCCGGCAGGTCGTGGATCAGCTGGTGGAAGGTGCCCAGGGCCCGGCCCACCTGGTGGGCGTGCTCAGGGCCCTGCACCGTGTCGAAGCTCTCGGCGGCCTCCACGAAGCTCAGCAGCCGCCAGGCCTCGCCGGCGCTGCTGAACATGTGGCCGCTGCCAGCGGCCAGGGGAATGGGGCGGGGCACCTCCCAGGCCGGACGCCCCGCGGGACGCCCGGCCTGGCAACCGGGCCAGCGGCCACTGCGGCGGCGCTGCTCCACGTGGGCAGCGAGGGCGGCCAGGTTGGCCATCACCAGCTCCGGCCGGCGAAACACCCGGGGGTTGATCCGCTGCAGCACGTAGGTGCTGCCGCTGCTGGTGTCCACCCGATAGGTGTCATTCACGTTGCCGCTGCCCAGGGGCTCCACGGCCGTGACCTGCCCCGCGATGGCGAAGCGGCCGGCGTGCTCGGCGAGACGTGGGCGATCCAGGCGATCCATCAGTGGCGATCGGTGGCGATCGGTCGGCCCATCCTGACGGGACTGGCAAGGGTGCTGGTCCCGGGCGCCGGATCACACTGGACGCTGCCGCCCGGTGCCCGTGCCCAGCCCCTCCCGCATCCGGGTGATCGCGGTGGGCAAGGTGCGCAAGCGCTGGATTGCCGCAGGCATTGAGGTGTTCCTCAAGCGCCTGCCCGGTCTGCAGGTGCTGGAGTTGCGGGATGGCGGCATGGCCCGCGAGGCCGAGGCCGTGCTGGCGGCCCTGCGACCCGACGAGCAGCTGGTGGTGCTCAGCGAGGAGGGCACCCAGCTCGATTCGGTGGCGTTCGCCCGCCGGCTGGCTGAGCTGGGCTCCGGGCGCCTGGCCCTGGTGATCGGCGGCGCCGACGGCATCGATCCGTCCCTCAAGGCCCGGGCGGCCTGGCGTCTGTCGCTCTCCGCCATGACCTTTCCCCATGAGCTGGCCCGGCTGCTGCTGCTGGAGCAGCTCTACCGGGCCCAGTCGATCCTTCAGGGCGGCCCGTATCACCGGGCCTGACTGGCTGAGCTGGCCTGGACCGTCAGGCCCGAATGGCGGATCAGGGCCTCACTGCTGGGGGGACGGCCGCGGAAGGCTTCGAACACCTCGGCCGGCGAGCGGCTGCCCCCCAGGCTGAGCACGGTGTCGCGGAAGCGGCGGCCGGTGGCCACCACCTCGTCTTCCCCATCGAGGCCCACCTCCTCGAAGGCGCTGAAGGCGTCGGCGCTCAGCACCTCGGCCCACTTGTAGGAGTAGTACCCCGCCGAATAGCCGCCCGCGAAGATGTGGCTGAAGGAGCAGAGGAAGGCGTCTTCCGGGATCGGCTCCAGCACCGTGGTGGTGCGGGCCAGAACGCGACGCAGCTGCTCCGGGCTCTGGCCCCCATCGGGCCTCCACTGGCTGTGCAGGCGCAGGTCGGTGAGGCCGAAGTGCACCTGGCGCAGGGTGGCGCTGCCGCCCATGAAGGTGCGGGCCGCCAGCAGCTTCTGGTAGTCGG
>JBJTWP010000219.1:0-4565 GCA_046081805.1 Cyanobacteriota bacterium | reverse complement strand
GGTAGGGCGGTCGCTGTGCACCATCGAGGGTGAGATCGAGCCACTGCTCAGGGATCCGCAGTTCGCCTCGGCCGAGGGCGCTCGGGTGCGGGTGATCCTCACCGACGAGGTGCTGCCCCTCCAGGCCATGGCTCGCCTGCGCGGGCGGTTCCCCTTCGTGGCCGAACTGCGGCATCGCCCGCCCGATGTTGTCCGCTCCACCGCCAGCGAACGGAATCAGCAGGTGCGGCAGGCGGCCTCTCCGTTGGCCTTGGCGACGTCCTTCTTCGCGGATCAGCAGGGGCGTGAGGCCAACGAAGCGGAGGCCGAACTCCTGCACGAGGCCCTCAAGGCGGTCGGCAAGGGAGGGGAGCGTTGAAGCCCCATCACCTCAGGATCGAGGCCTTCGGGCCCTACGCCGAGCCGGTCGAGATCGGCTTCGATGAACTCAGTCAGGAAGGCCTCTTCCTGATCCATGGCACCACCGGTGCCGGCAAGACCTTCCTGCTCGATGCCCTCTGCTTCGCGCTCTACGGGGAGGTGTCGGGTGATCGCAGCGTCAAGGGGTTGAAATCGGACCATGCCAAACCCGCGGCGGTGCCACGGGTGAGCCTGGAGTTCTCCTCCGGCGGGGCCCGCTACCTGGTGGATCGTTCCCCTGCCTACACCGCCCTGAAGACCAGGGGGGAGGGAACCACCGAGAAGGCGCCGCAGGCGGCGCTGTACCGGCTGGTCGGCACCGAGCGGGAAGTGATCGTCAGTCGAACCACCGAAGTCACCCGGGAAGTGGAGGGGTTGGTGGGTCTGAATGCCGGCCAGTTCCGGCAGGTGATCCTGCTTCCGCAGGGCAAGTTCGCCGAGGTGCTGCGGGCCAAGGCCGATGAGCGCGAGGCCCTGCTCAAGACCCTGTTTGACACGGTCATGTTCGAGCAGGCGGGCGACTGGCTGGAGGACAGGGCCAAGCTTGCCCGTGGCGAGGTGGCTGCGCAGAACCGGGCCCAGGAGGTGCTCTGCAACCAGGCCGCCCGCGAATGGAGCCCCTATGCCCCACCGCCAGTGGAGGGCGAGGTGGAGGAGGAGCACGTGGAAGCGGTTGGCGCGGTCCCCACGGATCAGGCCGGCCTGGATCGACTCGTCCAGCAGATCGCTGCGGTGGTGGCGGGATCGCAGAGCACCCTGAGGCAGGCCACCGCATCCCTGACGGCGGCCCAGACGGCCAAGGCTGAGACTGACAAGCTGGCGGATCGCTGGGATCGGAGGGCCGCAGCCAGGGCCAAGCTCAGAGCACTGGAATCCCAGCGGGACCCGATTGAGACGCTCAAGCTGCAACTGGCCACGGCCGTGCAAGCTGAGACCCTGCGCACCAGCGTGGATGCCGAACGATCAGCCCGGGCTGCCCTAACTGCGGTGCAGGGCAGCGTCAGGAAGCAGCTGCAAGCCGCCGTCCGCGCCAGGGACGACGCTCAGGCCTTGCCGGTTTCGGTGGTCCTGCTCGATCTGCTGGCCCTTCCCGGTCCGGAAGACCTGGGCGGGGCGACCAGCGACCTGGCGGCGCGTCGGGCAGAAGTGAGTGAACTGGCGAAGAAAGCTCTGGAGGCAGCCCAAGCGAGGGGCAAAGCGAAACAAGCAGCTGGGCTGGCCAGGACGGCGGAAGTGGATCGAACCACAAGCTCCACCGCCCAGCAGGCACACCAGCAGGAAAGGCAGATGGCTGCCGATGCCTTCACCAAGGCCTGCTCGGCCCGTGACCAACTCGACGGACTGCAGCGGGCGGCCCAGGAGGCCCGCGAGCGTGCTGCCGCTGTGGACGCCTTGCCCCGAGCCCAGAACGATGTAGTCCTTGCCATTGCTGCAAAGACCAGCGCCGATCAGCAGGTGGGCGAGGCAAATGCCACCCTCGTCGCACGACGGCAGCGTCAGATCGCCGGCATGGCCGCCAGGCTGGCAGCGGGCCTGGCTGAGGGAGTTCCCTGCCCGGTCTGCGGCTCTTCAGAGCATCCGGCGCCTGCCCAGCCCTCGCAGGATGCCGTCAGCGAGGAAGAGGTCGCCGTGGCGGAGACCGTTCTGGCCACCGCGACCAAAGCTGCTGAGAACGCTGCGGTGGCCGTTGCCAACACCCTGGCAGCACGCAAGGCGGTGCTGGACAAGGCTGGCGATGCCGCCAACGATCCTGAGGCTGCCCGCAAGGCCGCGAAGCAGTCTTCCGAAGCGTTGGCGGCGGCACGAGCCCTGGCCAGGACGGTCGACAGCCTGGAGGCGACGATCAGCAAGCACGACCAGGCCATCCAGCGGCTCGAGGCAGCAATCCAGGCGGCGACGACGCAGATTGCCCTGCAGACCAAGGCTGCGGCAGATGAAGCCCACCGGGCCGACACCCTTTCAGCCGAGATTGCCCAGGAGCTTGGGCAAGGCATCGATCCGCAGGCTGCGCTGAAAACCTTTGTGCCCCTTGAAGCGGCCCTGAAAGCTCTGGCGGGAAGCTGCCAGGCCAGTACCAGTGCCACAACCCGACTGGAGCTAGCTTCCACCCGTCTTGAGCAGGAACTGCGGGGATCGGAGTTTGCCGATGCCAAGGCCGTGGAAGCGGCCCTCAAAGATGAGCCTATTCGTCAGCAGTGGGAGCAGCAGATCCAGACCTTCGAGAAAGAGGTGATCAAGCAGAACGGCATCCTCGCCTCACCGGATCTGGTCGAGCTACCCCAGGAGCGCCCCGACACCACTGCTGCGGCAGAACTGGTGATCACAGCTGATCAGGCGCGGACAGAGGCCACCCGACGCGACACCCAGGCCCGTGACGCACAGCGCGAGATTCAACGGCTGGCCGGCGAGCATCGGGAGGGCGAAGCATCCCTGCTGCAGATGCGTGAACGAGCAAAGCTGCTCAGCACCGTTGCCGATCGCTGCCAGGGCAAGGCTGCTCCATTCATCTCCATGCAGCGCTGGGTGCTCTCGGCCTATCTGGCGGAGATCTGCAGCTATGCCAACCAACGGCTGGAGCTGATGACTTCAGGGCGCTATCAGCTCCAGCTCACGGATGAGGGCGGGCGTGGCGGTCGCAATGCCGGCCTTGGGCTGCGGGTGCTGGATGCTTACACGGGTGAGGATCGAGAGGTGAGCAGCCTGTCGGGAGGCGAAACCTTCCAGGCCTCACTTGCGCTGGCCCTCGGTGTGGCCGATACGGTGCAGGCCCATGCAGGCGGGGTCCGTCTCGAAGCCCTGTTCATCGACGAGGGCTTTGGGACCCTGGATCCTGACAGCCTGCAGCTAGCGATGGCTGAACTCGATCGACTTCGGGAGGGCGGCCGGATGATCGGCATCATTAGCCATGTGGGTGCACTGAGGGAGCGCATTCGCTGTGGCATTGAGGTGGTGGCTACCGATCAGGGGTCGAGAGTGGTCGTGGGATCAACCAAGCGGAAAGGTATGCGAAATCTGCATGATTTCCAGGGCTGGACTGGGCTCGGGGTGCGTCAAGATGGCTGACATCTGCTGCACAAGGCTGCAGATTGGAGTGGAGCGGGAACCCTGATGACCGAACGCATTCTCCCCATGCCATCCCCCTTCGAGACCGGGATGCCGAGCCAGGGCTGCGTCGTCCAATGCCGCAGCCACCGCTGGCTGGTGGAGACGGTGGAGCCGGCCGAGCACCCCGAGGGTGACACGGTGGTGGGGCTGGCGTGCCTGGATGACGACGCCAACGGCCAACGGCTGGAGGTGTTCTGGGAGCGGGAGGTGGATGCCCTGGTGCTGGGCGAAACCACCTGGGACACGGTGGGCCAGCGAGGCTTCGACGATCCGCAGGTGTTCGGCAGTTACCTGAACACCCTGCGCTGGAACTGCGTCACCAGCACCGATCCGGGTCTGTTCCAGGCGCCGCTGCGGGCCGGCATCGATGTGAAGCCCTACCAGCTGGAACCCTTGCGCAAGGCGCTGCGGATGCAGCGGGTGAGCCTGTTCATCGCCGATGACGTGGGCCTGGGCAAGACGATCGAGGCCGGGCTGATCATGCGCGAGCTGCTGCTGCGCCAGAAGGTGCACCGGGTGGTGGTGGTGGCGCCGCCGTCGGTGGTGCTGCAGTGGAAGGGGGAGATGGAGAGCCGCTTCGGGCTGAGCTTTGCGGTGATGGACCGGCAGTACATCACCGAGATGCGCCGGCAGCGGGGCTGGGGCATCAATCCCTGGGCCACCCACACCCGGTTCATCATCAGCCAGGCGTTGGTGCGCGATGAGGCCTACGGCGGACCGCTGCGCGACTGGCTTGGTGATGAGGGCAAGCAGGCGCTGCTGATCCTCGATGAAGCCCACAACGCGGCACCGGCCAGCGGCTCCAAGTTCGCGATCGACTCCAAACTCACCCGGGCGATTCGCGATCAGGCGGGGCGTTTCGAGCACAAGCTGTTTCTCTCGGCCACGCCGCATAACGGCCACAGCAACAGCTTCTTGGCCTTGCTGGAGATCCTCGATCCCACCCGCTTCTGCCGCGGTGTTCCCGTGCGCAAACAGGATCTCGACGATGTGATGGTGCGGCGCCTCAAGGAGGATCTGCGCCAGATCAAGGTGCAGCTGCCGGAACGATTGGTGGTGCC
>JBJTWP010000218.1:0-19251 GCA_046081805.1 Cyanobacteriota bacterium | reverse complement strand
GTGAGCATGCCGCCCAGCCAGCGCTGGTTCACGTAGGCGGCACCGCAGCGGCTGGCCTCCAGGGCGATCACCTCGGAGGCCTGCTTCTTGGTGCCGACGAACAGGAAGCGCTTGCCGCTCGGGCCGCACTGCGCACCCACTTGTAGGCGTTGTTCATGCAGACGGCGGTCTGCACGAGGTCGATGATGTGAACCCCGTTGCGCGCGCAATAGATGTAGCGCGACATCTTGGGATTCCAGCGGCGAGTCTGGTGCCCGAAGTGGGCGCCAGCCTCCATCATTTCCGCGAGGGTGACGACTGCCATGGTGTTGGGGGGTTTCGGGTTCGCCTCCACCTGCCAGGGATCACGCCAGCCCGCCAGGCCAAGGGCCTGAAGTGGCTGGAGCAATCACCCGAAACACGCAGGTGTGCGGGGTGATTGGACCTGGCCAACGTATCAAATGATGGCGTTGCCGCTGGGATGGCACGGATCGCCGCTGGGATGGCATGACCCTTGGGCCACCAGATCAGGCCAGACCGTCAGCCCGCGCCTCGGCATACAGCGCCCTCACCCCAAGCCGGTTGAGGGGCAGGCGCAGCACCTCCATGGCGAGGCCGGGCTTGCCATGGCGGATCAGCCAGACCAGCAGGGGGCGCAGGCTGCGCTCATTCAGCAGCCCGCCCAGGGTGAGCAGTTCCCACAGCAGCCGGTGCATCCAGGTGAACTGAATGATCAGACGCACGCGACGGGTGGGGTGTTTGCGGAAGAACACCAGCCCCATCCGGGCCCGCTCCCGCTCCACCCGCACCAGATCTGGAATCTGCTCCAGGCTCAGGGGAGGGTGCCAGTGATATCCGGCGGCCTCGGGACACCGCACCAGCTCCACGCCCATGCGCCGCAACCGCTCTCCCAGTTCCAGATCCTCCCAGCCGTAGAGCCGGAAGGCGGTGTCGAAGAGGCCGCTGCGCTCCAGCACCGCCCGGTCGATCGCCACGTTGCCGGTGGCGAAATAGGCCCAGGAGAGGTCGCGCAGCTTGTGGGGCTCGCCGGTGGGGTTCTCGAAATTGGCGGTGTTGATCACCGCTCCGTAGGTGAAGCAGAGCCGCGTGCCGCTGCGCTGCCACTGGTGCTGCAGGGCGCGGCCATGGCAGACCAGGAAGCTGGGCAGCACCACCAGGTCGCTGTCGATGAACACGATCACATCGCCGTCGGCTTCCCGCACCCCGCGGTTGCGGCCCTCCGCCGGCCCCCCGTGCTCCTGCTGGATCAAACGAACATGGGGCAGTTCGGCCGCGTGCTCGCGGATCCAGGCCACGGTGGCGTCGGTGGAGCCGTCGTCCACCAGTACCACCTCAAAGCCCTGCACCGGATCGGCAAGCCGCTGGCCTTCCAGCGCCCGCAGGCACTTCTGCAGGATCGGCAGCCGGTTGTAGGTGGGGATGACAACGCTGAGGAACATGGCGGAGGTTGAGAGATGACCAGCTGCGGCTGCCGGCGGCGGACCCAACGGCCGGCACAACAAAAAAGGGGATCCCTGCGGATCCCCCGGCAAGGCCATGCAGGCGGCGCTCAGTCGGCCGCGCCACCGTTGTTGGCCGTGCCGGTCACACCGTTGCCGGCGCCCTCACCGCGGCCGTCGTTGCGAAGCTTGCGCTTCTTGAACTTGCGGGCGTAGGCGCGGTTGCGCTCCTGCTTTTCCTTCTTCAGATTCCTGCGCTTGGCCATGCGGGCGGCGATTGGGGGGATAGGTAAGTTTCACCCTACTCAACCGTCCTGCGGCAGCACTCAACTGTCCTGCAGGAGCCGGCCATCCTCCATCCGCACCAGCCGATCCGCCACGTCGAGGATGCGGGGGTCATGGGTCACCATCAACACGCCGCAACCGTTCTCCCGCGCCAGCCGCTGCAGCAGCTCCACCACCTCCCGGCCGGTGCGACTGTCCAGGGCCGCCGTGGGCTCATCGGCCAGCAGCAGGCGGGGATGGGGTGCCAGGGCCCGGGCGATCGCCACCCGCTGCTTCTGGCCTCCGGAGAGATCGTGGGGCAACTTGGCGAGCTCATCGCCCAGTCCGACGGCGCGCAGCCATTCCCGCGCCTGGTCGCGGCGGGACCGGTAGCTCAGGCCCTCCAGCAGGTCGGAGCCCATCTGCACGTTCTGCTCGGCCGTGAGACAGCGCAGCAGGTTGTGGCCCTGGAAGATCATTCCGATCGAGCGCCGCAGCCGCTGGCGCACGTCACGGGCAGCGCCCTTGAGCTCCTGGCCGAACACCCGCACGGAGCCCTCCTGCACCGAACGCAGGGCCCCGACCAGGGTGAGCAGGGTGGTCTTGCCACAGCCTGAAGGGCCGGTGAGCAGCACCACTTCGCCCGGCTGGATGGTGAGATCCACGCCCTGCAGCACCTGGCGGCGCATCCCACCGCTGCCGAACCAGTGGCTGAGGTCCTGCACAGCGACGGTGGCCGTAGCGGCGCGGCTGGTCGTCTCCGGCGCGACAGACACCATCAGAAGATCTCCGCGGGATCCGCATCGGCGAGGCGGCGCATGGCCATGGCGGCCGAACCCATGCACATCACCAGGATCATGGCGAACACCAGCAGGGCCCGCTGACCATCCATCGCCACCGGAAGCTGGGTGCTGGATCGAATGGCGGTATAGAGACCCTTCCCGACCAGGAAGGCGGGCAGATAGCCCAGTACGGCGAGGATCAGGGCTTCCCGAGCCACCACTCCGAGCAGGCCGATCAGGTGGTAGCCCATGGCCATCAGGGTGGCGTACTCCGGCAGGTGTCGCTCACATCCGAGTAGAGAATCTGATACACGATCACGCAGCCCACGACGAAGCCCATGCCAGCCCCCAGGGTGAAGATGAAGCCGATGGCCGTGCTCGTGCGCCAGTAGTTCTTCTCAAACTCCTCGAAGGCCTGCTTGGTGTAGATCGTCACGTCACTGGGCAGGAGCCGGCGCAGCCGGCCCGCCACCTCGATCGGATCAGCCCCCGGTGTCAGCCGGATCAGACCGAGCTCGATGCTGCCAGGAGGCGTGCTGGGCAGCAGCTGAAGGAAGGTCTCCCGGCTGGTGAGGATGTTGCCATCAGCACCGAAGGAGGGCCCCAGGCTCACCAGCCCGGCCACCCGCACCCTGGTTCCGGCCACTTCGGTGTCCACCACCTTGCCCTGGCGGAACCAGGCGGCGATCGGTCCGAATTCCGGACGGGAGCGCTCATCGAACAGCACCCGACCCTTCTGGGTCAGATCGGAGGTCTGGGCGGTGATCGACGGATCTGTGAACAGGGGATCGGTGGGATCAAACCCGAGGGTGAGGATCGAGCGGGTGCGGCGCGTCTGCGGGTTGCGCCAGAGGAGAAAGTTCCAGTGCACGGGGGTCGTGCCACTGACCTCGGGATCGGCCATGGCCTGCACCAGGCGCCGTCGGGGGAAGCCGGCCATGCCGATCGAGCTCATCGACCGTGGGCTCATCAGCACCAGGTCGGCGTCGAATAGCTTGTGAATGGTGACGCTGGCATCGAACAGGCCATCGCGGAAGCCCAGCTGCATGAACATCAGGATGCCGGCGAAGGCGATGCCGGCCAGCGCCACCGCCAGCCGCGCCGGCTGGCGGGTGAGCAGCAGCCAGGCCAGGGGGATGCGTCGGGAACGCCAGGGGCCGTTCACGGCTGCAGCCTGGCGATCACCTTCAGGCCGGTGAGGTCGCTCACCCGCTGGATGTCCAGCGGATCCAGGGCCACCCGCACCTCCACGATGCGGGCGTCGGCATCCCCCGTGGGGTCGGTGGAGAGCACCTGGCGCTGGCGCACCTGGGGACTGATGCGCATCACCTGACCGCTCAGGGAGCCGCTGAAGCCACCGTTCTCGCTGGTGAGGGTCACCTTCTGGCCCAGGTTCACCCGGTTGATGTCGCTCTCGTAGACCTCCACCAGCGCCTCCATCCTGTTGCTGGCACCGAGTTCGAGCACACCGGTGTCGCCGGGCCGTTCCCCCTGGCGGGACAGGATCCGCAGAACGGTGCCGTCGATCGGCGAGCGCAGTTCGCTGAGGTCGAGCTCGGCATCGGCGCGGGCCAGCTCCGCCTGGGCATCGCTCAGCTGGGCCTGGAGCTCCAGCAGGCGGGTTTCGCGGGCATCAAGTTCCGCCTGGGGATAGGCGCCGGTGCGGCTCAGCTCCCGGTAGCGGCTGATCTCCCGGGTCTGAAAGACCAGACGCCGCCGCAAATTGCCGATGCGGCTGCGCAGCTTGCGCTGGTCAGCCAGCAGGCCGGGACGGGTGTCAAAACGGGCCAGCAGCTGGCCCTGGCGCACCGGATCGCCCTCCTGCACCAGCAGAGCCGAGATCACGGGACTGCCGCCAATGCCACTGATCGGGGCCGCCAGGCGGCGCACATCGCCGCTGGGCTCGAGCCGACCAAGGGCGGCCACCGCGTCCTGCCGGGCCGCCCCGATGGGGGCGGAAGTGGGGGACTGGGCCGCAGGAGTCGGCTGCCGGCCACTGACCCTGTGGACCAGAACAGCCAACAGCACCACACCGCCAAGCGCCAGAAGCAAGCCCCAGGCCCGCCGGGCCAGCGGGCTGGTCATGGGGCCGGCGGATCGTCGAACAACAGGGTCTCGATGTAGCGCTCCGCCCACTGGGGATTGAACGCCTTCTCCAGCACGCGGCGAGTCTTGTCGTTCTGTTTCTGCTGCTTGCAATAGCGGAGCTGCCCGTGCCACCGGTCAAGCGTAGAGGGGTGGTCCGGGGCCTGCGGTGTGGCCCTGTGCACCGCCCCGGCCAGCACCGCCAGGACTTCACCCACCTCCTCAACGAACCCCTGCTCCTCGGCGGCTGAGGTGGGTCGCACGAACCGCACATGGGGCGAAAAGATCGAACCCCAGGCGGGCAGTTCCCGCTCCTGGACGTAGCTGCGCCCGGGCCGTGCCGCCAGCGCCGCCTCGATGGCCGCCGGTAACGGGCCCAGCACCGGCGAGAGATCCACGATCGCCGCCGATACGCCGGCCGGCCCGGCCACGATGTCGGCGCCAAAGACAGGCAGATCAAAGCGGGGATCAGGAAAGAACAGGGCGTGCAGGATCTGCAGGCCCGCCCCCAGCCGGGCCGTCTCCAGGTGCAGCTTGCGCAGACCCCGGCACTGCCATAGTTCGTTGCGGATGAACAGCCGGTCGTCGTCAAGGTTGCCGCAGATGGCCTCCAGGTCGGGCGCCACGGCCAGGGGCCGCAACTCCGGCAGCGCCTGCCAGGCGCTGCGGATTTGATCAGCCAGCGCCTCCACCAGGGGGTGGAGACCACCGTCGGCGCTTGGGGCCGGGGTCGGGGCCGGGGAAGAGGAGGAAGCCAACGGCGACGACCACGGGCGGCTCAGATGCCCAGAATGTACGCCTCACCACGGTTGCCGTCTTGCCCCAGGCTGTCTGTGCCCCGCTGCTGCCGGGTCTGTCGCCACCCCGCAGCCGGAGGCTCGCCAATGGCGCCCGGGTGGTGAGCCTGGCGATGGAGGACGCGCCGCTGGTGTGCCTCGACTTCTGGTGCCGCGCCGGCAGCGTGTGGGAGCGGCCCGAGGAGAGCGGCCTGGCCCATTTCCTCGAACACATGGTGTTCAAGGGATCGGAGCGGCTGGCCGCCGGTGCCTTCGACCTGCGGATCGAGGCCCTCGGCGGCAGCAGCAATGCCGCCACCGGTTTCGACGACGTGCACTTCCACGTGCTGATCCCCCCCGAAGCAGCGGCCGAGGGGCTGGAGCTGTTGCTGGATCTGGTGCTGGCTCCGGCCCTCGACCCCGAGGCCTTCGCCATGGAGCGTCAGGTGGTGCTGGAGGAGCTGGCCCAGAGCGAGGACCAGCCCGATGAGGTGGCGGTCCAGACCCTGCTCAGCCGCGCCTGTCCCAGCCATCCCTACGGCCTGCCGATCCTGGGGTTGAAGGAGCGGTTGCTGGCCCACACGCCAGCGGCGATGGCCGCGTTCCACCGTCGCCGCTACACCGCCGAGCACTGCGTGCTGGCCCTGAGCGGAGCCCTCGCCACGGCAGACCTCGATGGGGTACTGGAACGCTGTGCCCTGGCGGCCCTGCCCAGCGGGCCCGCCGACCCGGTGCTGCCTCCGCTGCACCTGGTCCCGGGCGTGCACCGGCTCACATTGCCACGGCTCGAATCGGCCCGGTTGCTGATGGTGTGGCCACTGCCCCCCGGGGACGACCAGCGCGCCGTGATGGGAGCCGATCTGCTCACCACCCTGCTGGCCGAGGGTCGCCGCAGTCGCCTGGTGGAACGGCTGCGGGAGCAGTTGCGCCTCGTGGAAAGCATCGACCTGGACCTCCATGTGATGGAGTGCGGCAGCCTGGCCCTGCTCGAGGCGGTGTGCGAACCGGAGGAGCTGGAGCCGGTGCAGGAGGCCATCGCCCGGGTGTGGCAAGAGGCCGGCGCCGCACCGCTGGCGGAGGCGGAGTGGCAGCGCTGCCGACGTCTGGTGGCCAACGGCTACCGCTTCGGGCTGGAATCCCCCGGCGGCGTGGCGGGTCTGATCGGCAGCAACGGGCTCTGGGGCCGCGACCAACCCCTGCAGCACCCCCTGGAGCTGCTGGAGAGCTGGAGCGCCGGGGAGCTGCAGCAGCTGGCCCTGCCGCTGCTGGATCCCAGCCGCGCCTGTGTGGTGCAGGCGGTGCCGGCATGAGCGCCAGCCAACCCTCCTGGGAGCACCACACGCTGCCGGGGGGACTGCCGCTGCGGGTGCACCGCCGCAGTGGGCCCCAGGTGCTGGCGGCGCGGTTGTGGCTGCGGGGCGGCAGCAGCGCCGATCCGGCCGGCCAGCGCGGTTCGGCCCAATTGCTGGCGGGCCTGCTCACCCGCGGCTGCGGGGAGCTCAACGCCGAAGCCCTGGCCGATCTGGTGGAGGGCTGCGGCGCCGCCCTGCGGGCCGAGGCCGGCGAAGACCACCTGGCCATCAGCCTCAAATGCGCCAGCAGCGACGCGGCGGTTCTGGTGCCGCTGCTGCTGGCGATGGCCCGCGACCCCCGGCTCGATCCCGACCAGATCGAACTCGAGCGCCAGCTGAACCTCCAGACGCTGCAGCGCCAGCGGGAAGACCCCTTCCAGCTGGCCCACGACCAGCTGCGCCACCAGCTCTACGGCGACGGCCCCTACGGCCACGATCCCCTTGGGATCGAGGCGGAGCTGTCCGGCATCGACGCGCCCCAGCTCAGACCCCAGGTGGAGCGGCTCGGCGCCGCCGGGGCCGTGCTGGTGCTCTGCGGTGAGCTGCCGGAGGCCCTGATCGAAACTCTGCAGGCCGATCTGCAGCGGCAGGCCTGGGGCACCCGGCTGCCGGGCTCCTCTGCTGGCCCGGCAGCCCAGCTGGGAGAGCGGCTGGCCGTGTTGGAGCAGCCCACCGAGCAACTGGTGCTGATGCAGGGCTGTGCCACCGTGCCCCTGAGCCATCCCGATGGACTGGCCCTGCGGCTGCTGCAGGCCCATCTGGGCCTCGGTATGTCGAGCCGGCTGTTCGTGGCGATGCGGGAGGAGCGCGGCCTGGCCTACGACGTGGGGGTGCACCTGCCGGCCCGGCGCGGCGCCACCCCGTTTGTGTGGCATCTCTCCAGCTCGGCGGAGCGTGCCGCGGAGGCCACCGCCGCCCTGCAGGAGGAATGGCAGCGGCTGCTCACCACACCGCTGAACGGGGAGGAGCTGGCCCTGGCCAAGGCCAAGTTCAGGGGTCAGGACGCCATGGGCCGCCAGACCTGCGGCCAGATCGCTGACCGGATGGCCCTGGTGCTCAGCCATGGCCTGCCGGAAACCCACGTGGGCGACTGCCTGGCCCGGGCCGAAACCCTCAGCGCCGATGCGCTGCTGGAGGCCGCCCAGCGCCAGCTCCAGCAGCCCCGGCTGAGCCTGTGCGGGCCGGCCGAGGCCCTGGAGGCGGCCTCAGCGGTGTGGATGGTGGAGGCCGCCGGCTGACGCAAGCGCCTGGCCTGGCCGCTCAGACCGGCTGATCCGCGGGCTCCAGGTCGGCAGCTGCCACCAGAAAGGTGCCGCGTCGGAAGCGCACGGCCCGCTGTTCCAGGGATCGCAGCGCCACCACTACGCCCACCTCACCGGCATCCACCAGGTCGGGGGGACGCAGCATCGGCATGGGATCGGCGGTCTTCAGGTAGGAGGGACGGCTGGACAGCCGCACTGACGCTCCGAGCGGCGCGGCTGGAGATGGAGCTGCAGGCGTGTTGTTGGAGTCTGGGCTCATCGGGCCATCCTCCCAGCCGGCAGACCGGATCCTGGCCACGACGCGCAGAATGGCCATCAATGACCGTTGTGCCTGTGCGGGCCCTTGCCACCTGGAGCGGCGCCATCGCCGGCCTGCTGCTGATCATGGTGGGTGGACTGATCCAGGCGGGCGTGCCCCTGCCTGCGGCCCAGGGCGGCATCCGGGTGGTGGGTCTGCCGATCAGCCTCCAGGTGCCCGCCCTGCTGCTCACGGCCCTGGTGTGCGGCCCCCGCAGCGCACTGCTGGCCGCCGTGGCCTACCTCTGCCTGGGACTGTTCCAGCTGCCGGTGTTCCAGGGTGGTGGTGGCGCCGCCTATCTGCTGGATCCAGGCTTCGGCTACCTGGCGGGTTTTGTGCCGGCGGCCTGGCTCACCGGCAAGCTGGCGCGCCAGTCAGGCATGAATGACCTGCTGAATCTGGCGGCTGCGGCCGTGGTGGGCTTGGCGGCGCTGCAGCTCTGCGGCATCGCCAACCTGCTGCTGGGGGCTCTGGCCGGCCGCTGGGGGCCGAATCTGGGGGCCCTCCTCATCAGCTACAGCCTGGCGCCGCTGGTGCCGCAGCTGCTGCTCTGCTGTGGGGTGGCCGTGCTGGCGCTGGGGCTGCGCCGCCTGCTGCTGGTGGACCCGTGAGGCGTCCCTTCCCCCCGGCGCCCCTCGGCGTGGGAACGCGGCGCCTGCTGACCTATGGCCTGGCGGGCGCAGTGGTGGGGGTGGATCAGCTCAGCAAGGCCTGGGCCCTGCAGGCCCTGGCGAGCGGTCCGCGCCCCTTTCTGCCGGGCCTGCTGGAGCTCTCGCTCACCTTCAACACCGGCGCCGCCTTCAGCCTGTTCAGCGGCGGCGGCGCCGTCCTGGGACTGGTGAGCCTGGCGGTGATCGTGGCGGCCGTGTTCTGGCTGCAGCGCCAGGCCAGCCTGCCGCTGGTGCGGGTTCTGGGCGCCGGCTTTCTGCTCGGCGGGGCCGCCGGCAATGGCCTCGACCGCTGGCGCAGCGGTGCTGTCGTCGACTTTCTCGCCCTGGTGCCGATTGACTTCCCCGTGTTCAACCTGGCCGATGTGGCGATCAACCTGGCCGTGCTCTGCATCGCCATCGAGATGCTGTGGGGCCAGCGCCGGGAGGGTTCATGAGGATCCGTCCCCTGGAACCCTGGCGGCAGCGGCTCGCGCACCTCTGGCAGGAGCTCAACACCCCTGGCACCGCCGTGGCGCTGCTGCATGTGCCCGGCCAGCCACCGCGCCGCACACCCCTCCATGGCGGGGCCTACCGCCTGGGGCGGGAGAGCGACTGCCAGATCCCGGTGCCCCATCAGGCGGTGAGCCGCCAGCACGCCCTGCTGGAGCAGCACGGCCCGTCCTGGCTGCTGAGCGACAGCGGCTCCACCAACGGCCTGTGGTGGCAGGGCCGCCGGGTGCAGTCCCTGGTGCTCCGCGACGGCGACCGGGTGCGCTTCGGCCCGATCCAGCAGCCGGGGTTGCCGGAGCTGGAATTCCAGCGGCGCCCCCGGCCCAGGTTGCAGCGCCTCGCCCGGGGCTCCAGCGCCGCTCTGGCCGCCATCACCGGCGCTGGACTGCTGCTGCTGCTGGCCTCGGTGGGGCAGTCGCCGATCCGCGGCAGCCTGGCCACGGTGCGCGGCCCCCTGGTGCTCTACGACCGCCAGGGCAAGCCGATCAGCTCCGCCGATGCCCTCGATCACCGCGAGCACGACGACCTGCGTCACTACCCCGCCGTGCTCATCGATGCCCTCCTCTCCAGCGAAGACAGTCGGTTCTGGTGGCATCCCGGCGTGGATCCCGTGGGCACGGCCCGGGCCCTGGTGACCAACCTGCTGGGCGGTCGGGTGCTGCAGGGTGGCAGCACCCTCACCCAACAGCTGGCCCGCAGCCTCTACCCCGATGAGGTGGGGGAGGGCGAAACCCTCGAGCGCAAGTGGCGCGAGCTGCTGGTGGCGCTGCAGTTGGAGGCCCGCTTCAGCAAGCGCGACCTGCTGCTCAGCTACCTGAACCGGGTGTATCTCGGGGTGGGCTGGGGCTTTGAGGATGCGTCGCGCCACTTCTTCAGCAAGCCCGCCAGGGAGCTGAAGCTGGAGCAGGCCGCCCTACTGGTGGGCTTGCTGCCCTCCCCCACCGGCTACGACCCCTGCTTCGACCCCCCGGCCGCCCTGGAGTCGCGCAACCAGGTGCTCAGCAAGATGGCCGACAACGGCCGCATCAGCGCCGACCGGGCCCGCCGCGCCCGCCGCAGTCCGATCCTGCTCTCACCCCAGGCCTGCCGCGGCAATCAACAGCGGCGAGGAGCGCCCTTTTACAGCGACCAGGTACGGCGCGATCTGGAGCGACTTGTGGGGGCGGAGGTGGCCACCGAGGGCAATTTTCTGATCGACACCCACCTGGACCCCCAGCTCCAGGCCGTGGTGGAGCGACAGCTGCGCCAACGGCTCCTTGCCAGCAGGGGCCTGGCGGTGAGCGAAGGGGCCGTGGTGGTGCTCGACAGCCGCAACGGCGGCATCCTGGCCATCGCCGGCGGTCGCGACTACCGTCAGAGCCAGTTCAACCGGGCCTCCATGGCCCTGCGTCAGCCCGGCAGCACCTTCAAACTGTTCACCTATCTGGTGGCGCTCGAGAAGGGCCTGCGTCCCGGGGTTGGGGTGAGCTGCGGTCCCTTCCGCTGGCGCGGCCAGAGTTTCAGCAGCAGCTGCGGCGGCAACCTCAGTCTCACCTCGGCCTTCGCCAGCAGCAGCAACACCGCCGCCCTGCGCCTGGCCCAGCGGGTGGGACTGGATGCGGTGGTGCAGAAGGCCCGCGACCTGGGCATCACCACGCCGCTGGCGCCGGTGCCGGGGCTGGCGCTCGGCCAGAGCGAGTTGACCCTGCTGGAGCTCACCGGAGCCTATGGGGCCGTGGCCAACGATGGCCGCTGGCATGCCCCCACCACAATCCGACGGCTCACCGACGCCGAATCCTGCAAGGGCCAGTCACCGACCCGCTGCCGGCAGGACGCCGCCACCGGCCAGGTGATCAGCAACCCCGGTCGCCAGGTGGTCAAACCGGCCACCGCCCGCGCGATGCAGCGGCTGTTGCGGGCGGTGGTGCGCAGTGGCACGGGCCAGGCAGCCGACCTGGGTGGCGAGGAGGGCGGCAAGACCGGCACCACCAACGAGGCCCGCGACCTGCTGTTCATCGGTTACGAGCCCCGCCGCCACTGGGTGATCGGCATCTGGCTCGGCAACGACGACAACAGCCCCACCCGCGCCAGCAGCAGCCTTGCCGCCAGCCTCTGGGGTGAGATCGTCCGCGCCGCCGGCTGATCGCCTTGAAACTGCCTGCCCGCCTGTGGTTGCTGGCCGGGGTGGCGCTGCTGGGGCTGATCGGCCTGGGCCTGGTGCTGCAGCTGATCAACCAGCTCACCTGGCAGCTCAGCGCCGTGCTGCCCTACTCCCTGGTGGGGCCGGTGCTGCTGATCCTGCTGCTGCTGGTGCTGGCGGGGGGCCTGCAGATCGGCTGGCCTCTGCTGCGGCCATGGCTCGAACCCCGGTTGCCGCCGTGGCTGCGGCAACGCCTGCCGAAGGCCGGCCTGCCGCCCCACCGCGCCAGTGCCGCCAGGCCCGAGCCAGCCGCCAGCCGCCGGGAAGCGGCGTCCCGCAACCTGGAGGCCATCGACCGCACCCTGGAGCAGGTGCGCAGTGCCGTGGAACGGGAGGCGCTGCGGCAGGAGCGAGAGCGCATGGCCACCGAGCTGGAACGGGGCGATCTGCAGATCGTGCTCTTCGGCAGTGGCTCCACGGGCAAAACCTGCTTGATCCGGGCCCTGCTGCGGGAGCTGGTGGGGGAGGTGGGAGCGGCGATGGGCAGCACCAGCACCAGCCAGCGCTACAGGCTGCGACTGCGGGGGTTGCGGCGGGCCGTGTGGCTCGTGGACACGCCGGGCATCCTGGAGGCGGGCGGCGAGGGAGAACGGCGGGAGCGGCTGGCGCGGCAGCAGGCCAGCCGCGCCGACCTGCTGCTGTTGGTGGTGGACGGGGATCTGCGGGCGTCTGAGCGAGAGGTGTTCGAGGCGCTGGCGGGCCTGGGGAAGCGGCTGATGCTGGTGCTCAACAAGTGCGACCTGCGGGGCGAGCAGGAGGAGATGCGGCTGCTGCAGCTGCTGCGCCAGCGCAGCGGCGGCCGAATCGCGGCGGCCGATGTGGTGCCGACCGCCGCCTCACCCCAGAGCATTCCCCAGCCGGGGGGCCGTCCCCTGCAACCGGAGCCGGAGGTGGAGGCCCTGGTGCGTCGCATCGCCGAGGTGCTGCACGCCGATGGCGAGGACCTGATCGCCGACAATCTGCTGCTGCAGTGCCGGCGTCTGGGGGAGGCCAGCCGCCGCTTGCTGGCCCGACAGCGGCGCGCCGATGCCCTCGCGGTGGTGGAGCGCACGATGTGGATCGGCGCTGGCGTGGTGGCCGTGACGCCGTTGCCGGGGGTGGATCTGCTGGGGGCCGCTGCGGTCAACGCCCAGATGGTGCTGGAGATCGGCAGGGTGTATGGCATCGGCCTCAGCCGCGACGACGCCCAGCAGCTGGCGGTGTCGGTGGGCAAGACCCTGGCCGGGCTTGGGTTGGTGAAGGGGGGTGTGGGCCTGCTCAGCAGCGCGATGGCCGTGACCCTGCCCGCAGCCCTGGTGGGCCGCGCCATCCAGGCTGTGGGGGCGGCTTGGCTCACCCGCGTGGCCGGGCTGAGCTTCATCCGCTACTTCGAGCAGAACCAGACCTGGGGGGACGGCGGCGTGCAGGAGGTGGTGCAGGAGCAATATGACCTCAGCCGGCGGGCTGGGGCCCTGAGCCGCTTCCTCGATGCGGCCTTCAGCCGCCTGGTGGATCCCCTGCAGGGGGAGCGGACACGCCGGCTGCCGCCGCGAGGGCCTCGGGGGGGGGAGGCAGCAGCGGACCGGGACGATCCAACAGGGTGACCAGGGCCAGATAGGCCACGCCGATCAGGATCGAGAGGGCGCCGGTGACGATCGCCACCCAGCGGCCGCGCCGATCGGAAGGCTGGGGCTGGTCCATCGGGATGGCAGGGGTGCAGAGACGACAGGGGGTGTGCCAGACCAGAGCCCCAGGCCTGAGCCGCAAACTCAGCCCAGGGTACGCAGCGAGGTGTGCACCAGCGCGGCCAGCTTCTGGAGATGGAACGTTCGGGTGTGGGGATTGCCCAGCACGGCCTTGAGATGATGACGACCGGCATGGAGCGGTCGCGAGAGCATCAGCCCTTCAGCCAGCAGCAGCTGCCTGGTGTCCAGGCTCCAGCTTGTTGCCGCCGCCGCCGAACGCCGCGCCGGCGTGAAGGCCAGCAGATGGAGGGGGCCGCCCCGCAGCTCCAACCCGTCGCAGGCCAGGCAGCGCTCCAGCTGGCGACGCCGCTCAATCGCCCCATCCAACAGGGCCGCGATGCCGTTGAGGCCCAGCTGCCGCAGGCCTAACCACAGTTTCAGCACTTCCCCTGGACGGCTGCCCTGCAGGCCGCACTCGCCACCGTGACCCCCGCCCCAGCTGGGCTCCATGTAGGGCAGACCGGTGGCGAAGGCGTTGTGCAGCAGTGCAGGACGGGCCAGCAACAGCAGGGAGGAGGTCTTGGTGATCCCGAGCAGCTTCTGGGGATTGACGGTGATCGAATCGGCGAGCTCCAGGCCAGCCACCCGATGGCGGTGGCGTTCGATCAGGCCGAACACCGCCCCGATCGCCCCGTCCACATGCAGCCACACCCCATGGCGACGGCACAGCGCCGCGATCGGGCCCAGGGGATCGACGGCGCCGCGCACGGTCGTGCCAGCCGTGGCCACCACGGCGATCACCGCTCCGTCGCGGCGTTGCAGCCCGGTGAGCCGCTGCTCGAGGGCGGCCGGATCCAGCCGGCCATCGGCGCAAACCGCCACCGGGATCAGGGCCTGCGGCGGCAGGCCCATCACCGCCATCGCCTTGGCCAGCGACACATGGGCATCGGCACTGGCCAGCACCACCGCGTCGCCGCGGATGGCCAGGCCGGCAGCACGCCGCGCCGTCACCAGCGCCATCAGGTTGGAGAGGGTGCCGCCGCTGGCCGCCACCCCGCCGCTGCCGGTGGGGAGTCCGAGCCGTTCCGCCAACCAGGCGCAGAGGCGCCGTTCCAGGAGGCTCAGACTGGGGGAGAGCTCTTCAGCCAGCAGGTTGTTGTTGAGCCCGGCGCACACCAGCTCGGCCGCGATCGAGGCCGCCAGCGGCGGCGGATCCAGATGGGCCAGGGCTCCGGGATGGTTGGGGTTGTAGGCCCCGTCCATCACCAGCTGCAGATCGGCCAGCAGGGCGTCGGCGTCGAGCCCCGCGGCTGCAAGCTCCACGTCGGGGAGCACGCTGAGGGCCGGCAGGGGCGAACGCAGCGCCGCACTGCCCAGCCAGCGGGCCAGCTGCTCGCAGGCCTGCTCCAGGAAGGCCGCCAGCTGGGGGTCGAACTGATCGGGGGCCGGGAAGGCGCCGATGGGCTGGCAGGCCCGCTGGGCAGATGGCGCGCTTGCCAACGGCACTGGCTCGTGAACGGGCATTCTCGCCTGCGAGGCTGAAGGGGCCAGGGGTGCTGCTGCGCCTGGATGCCGCTGCCCGCACCGTGACAAGCAACCCTTGACCAGCGCCCCATGGCCGAGTCCGGCAGAGCGCCAGCTCTATGCGTTTTGGATGCGGCGCTTGCTGCGCCTGGCAGCCGTGGTGGGGGATGCGGGCGAGATCCCGGTGGCGGCCGCCGTCCTCGATGCCCGGGGCCGCTGCATCGGCTGGGGCGTCAACCGGCGCCATCTCACAGGCGATCCACTGGGGCATGCGGAGCTGGTGGCCCTGAGCCAGGCGGCCCGGCTGCTGGGCGACTGGCGGCTCAATCGCTGCACCCTGCTGGTGACACTGGAGCCCTGCCCGATGTGCGCCGGGGCCCTGGTGCAGGCCAGGATGGGGGCGGTGGTGTTCGCAGCCGGGGACGCCAAGCGCGGCGGCCTGGGCGGCTGCCTGGATCTGGCCCACCACCCCAGCGCCCATCACCCCATGCGGGTGCTGGGCGGAGTGGAAGGGCCTGAAGCCAGCCAGCAGCTGGCTGCCTGGTTCAGGCGACGGCGGCGACGGGGCGCTCGGCCTGGGCCTTGAAGGCAGGCAGCTCGGTGTCGATCAGGTTGAGCAGCCGGTCCACGTTCTCGGGGCGGCTGTTATAACCCATCAGGCCGATGCGCCACACCTTGCCGGCCAGGGCGCCGAGGCCACCGCCCACCTCGATGCCGTGCTGGTTGAGCAGGTGGAGACTGAAGGCCTTGCCATCCACCCCCTCGGGGATGCGCACGGTGGTGAGGGTGGGGAGGCGCAGGTGCTCGGGAGCATGGAGCTCCAGGCCGAGCGCCTCGAGGCCCGACCAGAGGCGCTCGGCATTGCTGCGGTGGCGCGCCCAGGCAGTCTCCAGGCCCTCCTCGGCCAGCAGGCGCAGGGCCTCCCGCATGCCGAAGTTCATGTTCACCGGAGCGGTGTGGTGGTACACCCGGTCGCTGCCCCAGTACTGGTTCAGCAGGGTGACATCCAGGTACCAGTTGGGCACCTTGCCCTGGCGGGCCATCATCTTGGCCTCGGCGCGGGGGCCCATGCTGAAGGGACCCAGGCCCGGAGGGCAGCTCAGTCCCTTCTGGCTGCAGCTGTAGGCCAGGTCGACCTTCCACGCATCCAGGAACAGGGGCACCCCCCCCAGCGAGGTGACGCTGTCGAGCAGCAGCAGGCAGTCGTACTTGCGGCAGAGATCCCCGATGCCCTCCATCGGCTGGCAGATGCCGGTGGAGGTTTCGGCATGCACCAGCGCCAGGATCGCGGGGCGATGGGTGGCGAGGGCCTGCTCGAGCTCGTCGAGGCTGAAGGCCTCACCCCAGGGACGCTCGATCGTGACCACCTCGGCGCGGTAGCGGCCGGCCATGTCGGCCAGCCGCAGGCCGAAATACCCCTTGACCGCCACCAGCACCTTGTCGCCGGGCTCCACCGTGTTGGCCAGGGTGGCCTCCATGGCGGCGCTGCCGGTGCCGCTCATCGGAATCGTGAGCCGGTTGTCGGTCTGCCAGCCGTAGCGCAGCAGTTCCTGCACCTCGCCCATCAACTCCACATAGAGCGGATCGAGGTGGCCGATCGGCGTGCGGCTGAGGGCCTGCAGCACCGTGGGGTGCGCATTGGAGGGACCCGGACCGAGCAGCAGGCGGTCGGGGGTGGCGATGGGATCCAACCTCCGACGATGGGTGGTGGACACGGGGGGCAGCGACTGGAGCTGGGCCAAGTGGGGCGGCGATGGAGGGAGGACGGGAGCCTGCGGTGGCACAGGCGAGCAGGCAGCGGCGAGTTGGGCTCAGCGGGCGCGCACGTTGCTCGCCGCGAGGCCGCGGCAGAGATGCTCGAAGGGCAGGCGGACCACGGCGCTGTCGGTGATGCCGGCAGCCGCCAGCATGTTGACGAGCACATCGGCCATCAGGGCGATCGAGCGCACGGTGGGGCCCGTGGGGACGCCCAGACTCTTGTAGGTGTCGTCGAGGCCGTTCAGCACCCGCTCGTTCAGGATCGTGTTGTCACCGGCCATCAGGGCGTAGCTGGCGTAGCGCAGGAAGTAGTCCATGTCCCGCAGGCAGGCCGCCAGGCGCCGGGTGGTGTAGGCATTGCCGCCCGGAAGGATCAGCTCGGGGTCTTCCAGCCAGAGGCGCTGGGAGGCCTCCCGCACGATGCCGGCCGCTTCAGCGTTGATCAGCTCGACGGCGGCCAGCCGCACCTCCGCCTCGGAGAGGTAAGTGGCGATGCTGTCGATCGCATCCCGATCCAGGTAGCGGCCCAGCTGGTCGTACCGGCCGATCAGACCGGTGATGGCATCGCGCATGGCTGATGGATGGTGGCGCCCTGGAGTGGAAGCTAGCACTCAGGATCGAGCAAAACCCAGTTGGGAAAGGACTTCTGACGAATCTGACAGAAACGGTTACGCAGCCGCGGGCACGCACCAACCAGACAAATGGTTACATCGGCTACAAAAATCGGCCTTGGTCGCTCCGTACGTTCCGATCAAAGCGCCCATCGGGCGGTCCACTCTCTTGATTGCCATGGCCCAAACCGCCCAGGACATCCTGCGCATGATTCAGGACGACGGCATTGAGCTGATCGACCTGAAATTCGTGGACCTGCACGGCAAGTGGCAGCACCTGACCGTCTGCAAGGACCTCATCGACGCGGAGGCCTTCAGCGGCGGCGTGGCATTTGACGGCTCGTCCATCCGGGGATGGAAGGCCATCAATGAATCAGACATGGCCATGGTGCCGGATCCCAACACGGCCTGGATCGACCCCTTCTACAGCCACAAAACCCTCAGCCTGATCTGCTCAATCCAGGAACCCCGCAGCGGTCAGCCCTACGGCCGCTGCCCGCGAGCCCTGGCCCAGAAGGCCCTGGATCACCTCCAGTCCACGGGGATTGCCGACACGGCTTACTTCGGTCCAGAGCCTGAATTCTTTGTCTTCGACGACGTCCGCTACACCTCAGGCTCCGGCAGCAGCTTCTACAGCGTCGATTCGATCGAAGCACCCTGGAACACAGCCCGCCTGGAAGAGGGTGGCAACCTCGCTTACAAAATCCAGCTGAAGGAGGGCTACTTTCCGGTCGCGCCGAACGACACGCTGCAGGACATGCGCACCGAAATGATCCTCACCATGGGATCCCTCGGCGTGCCGATCGAGAAGCACCACCACGAGGTGGCCACGGCCCAGCACGAACTGGGCATGAAGTTCGCTGAACTGATCAGCGCGGCAGACAACGTGATGATCTATAAGTATGTGGTGCGCAACATTGCCAAGAACTACGGCAAGACAGCCACGTTCATGCCCAAGCCAGTCTTCGCCGACAACGGCAGCGGCATGCACGTTCATCAAAGTCTCTGGAAGGGCGGCCAGCCGCTGTTCTTCGGTGAAGGCACCTACGCCAACCTGTCGCAGACGGCGCGCTGGTACATCGGCGGCCTGCTGAGGCACGCCCCCAGCTTCCTGGCCTTCACCAATCCCACCACCAACAGCTACAAGCGCCTGGTGCCTGGCTTCGAGGCCCCGGTGAACCTGGTGTATTCCCAGGGCAACCGCTCGGCCGCCGTGCGCATCCCGCTCACCGGCCCCAGCCCGAAGGCCAAGCGTCTGGAATTCCGCTCCGGTGATGCCCTCTCCAATCCCTACCTGGGCTTCGCCGCCATGCTCATGGCCGGTCTGGACGGCATCCAGAACCAGATTGATCCCGGAGATGGCACCGACGTCGACCTGTTTGAACTCACCGCCGAGGAACTGGCCAGGATCTCCACCGTGCCCGCGTCGCTCAATGGTGCCCTTGAGGCCCTCGATGCCGACAAGGACTACCTGCTGGCGGGCGGGGTGTTCACCGAAGACTTCATCAGCAACTGGATCGCGATGAAGTACGAGGAGGTGCAACAGCTACGCCAGCGGCCCCATCCCCACGAGTTCGTAATGTACTACGACGCCTGAAGGCCAGGCCGGGGACCGACTGGCCGGCGCCAGGTCAAGGGGGTGACGGTGGGAGATCCACTGGATCCGAAGCTGCAGCGGTCGGGCTTCGAGTCGCGGCGAACCCAGCTCCGAAGCGACTGACATCTGGCGCAGGGCCGCCAGGGCCACCCTGGCAATGCCCATACAGGACGGGTGGTCTGCACACATCCTCAGATGGGCACAACCCTCTCCCTGGCCGGCCCCCGCTCCCTGGCCGTCCTCAGTCTGCTGCTGGGCAACGGCGTGGCCCCCGCCCTCGCCATTCCCCAGTCACCAGACTTCCTTCTGCCTGGAAGCCAGGTGGCGACCCCTCCGGCTCCGTCCAATCAGCGACTCACCGCCCGTGCCGTCAGTGGCGGTGCGGTGCGCTCCAACACACTCCTGCCCATTGGCGGCGGCGAGATCATCAACAATCCTGTGCCCGCAGACCTGCGGAACGGCTCAGGTTGGAGTCCGGATGATCTCCAGGCCGCCCTGCA